>JAQTOQ010000186.1 GCA_028713245.1 Sulfuricurvum sp.
TGCTACTGCACTGCCCTCCTCGTTCACACAACTAAATAGCACCATTGCAAAGTGCCATTTATGTGATCTATCAAAATCACGGCGTCAAAGCATGAGTGGCTACGGTAGCCACAGCGCCTCAATCATGTTTGTTGATGCATTTGTATCAGCAGCCGAAGATGAAGGGAATGATTATTACGCAGGACGCTCAGGCGCGATGTTGCACGATATGATCGAAAAGGTTCTGGGCCTCTCTGTCGACGACGTCTTTATAACCCATGCCGTGAAATGCAAACCATTTGGTTTTCAAACACCATCTGCCAGCGAATGTAACAGCTGTCATCCATATCTATCCCGTCAACTTGAGATGATAACCCCCTCCATCATCGTAGCACTTGGAAACGATGCCTACAGTATCTTGACCAATGGTGCCGATGATTTTGATCACTTACGCGGTCAGATGATCCCCTATGGCAATTCTCTATTAATGCCTGTTTATCATCCCACTTTTTTACTGCGAAATCCTTCTTATAAAAAAGACGCACTGCGCGATTTGCAAACCATTAAAGGTTCCTTGAAATGAAATTTATACTTCTTGTTCTGTCTTGTTTTATTATCACAGCATCGGGTATTGAGCAAAGCACTTCCACCCATAAAGTAAAAATTGCACTGCTCTCATCTCCTTCTGTTATAGGACGCTATGCACAGTCTAGCTACAATGTTGCTTTGGCTACTTTTTTAGCCTCAAATCGTCCATTTGAATTAATATCTTATAATATCAAAGATGAATCAACATCATCTCTCTCGTCCGTTTTTGAACAAATAAAGAATGACAAAATAGATGCCGTACTTGCCCCATTAACATTGAACGGTGTTAAAAATATTTTGACACTGCCAACCGATAAGCTCATATTTATACCTACCGTTCATAAACGTGATGTCCAAAACGCTCCCGAAAATATCATCTTCGGTGCCATCGATTATCAGGCACAAATCCAAGCACTTGTCCCCTATATGGCGTCCTCTGTTGCCGTGTTTTACGATAATTCCGCCGTCGGGAATTCTTTGAGCACAGTAACACAGACACTCGCGCATGAATCTAAAAAAGGAGTTAGTTCACTCACCACGTATCCCGTAGATGCCAAAGGTGTTGATATCGTCAAATACCTTGGAAAACCCTCTGCTTTTTCAAAAAAAAGCATCGTGATACATCTTCCGGTAGTAAAAACAGCGATGTTAACCTCGCACTTGACGTTTACAGGGGTAAAAGCTACCAATATTCTCTCAACCCAAATGAATTATGACCCGACATTGCTCACGTTGACACAAATTGCTAACCGTAAAAACATGATCATAGCCAATTCGATCATTGAGCAAGTCCCCTCCATCTATGAGGCCAATGCCCTGCTCAATAATGACCTTACTTTTGATTGGATTAACTACACCACCAGTGTCGGTGCTGATTATCTCATCTCGCAACTTTACGGTTATGACCGTGCATATGCGATGCGTATCGTGGATGCCCAAGTCATCTACCCCGTAGAACTTATGTCTCCAAAAGAGTCAGGATTTGAACCATTTACGGGCAAGCAGTAACAATGCTAGAAACTATAGAGATTTTCGCTCATCTAACCTCACCTCAACTTCAACGCCTTGAAGCCATTTCTCTATGCCGACATTACGATGAAGGTGAAATTATCTTTTATCAAGGAGATCAAAGTGAGTATTTTCATTTTTTGCTCGAGGGTAATGTCTCGGTGTACAAATCCAACGAAGCAGGAACACTAGAAGTTCATCGCTTCCGTGGACCCTCTATGTTTGCAGAATTCGCAACACTTCAAGCAATTCCTTTCCCCGCTAGCGCGGAGGCATTGTCCTTGTGTATAATCCTAAAACTTCACCGTGATCCATTTTTAAAACTTCTGCATGACGATGCGGGATTAAGTATCGCTCTTATAGCCTCTTTGATGAAAAAAATAAATTCCTTGCAACGCGTCAACGATCAGCTAAGTGCCCCTGATGCCTTGGCTAAAATAGTGCGCCTCATGATGGATAGACCCGAAGTTTTTCGAGATTTAAAAGGGATAGAGATCGCTAAAATAGCCGGAATTACCCCTGAAACGCTCTCTAGAATCATTACCCGGCTCAAAAAAGAGAATCTCATTCTTTTCCAACCGCGTAAAACGTTTGAGATACTGGATGCCGCTGCATTGCAAAAATATCGTTAAAACAATTACTTTTTCTTTAAGAACAACAATGCTAAAGTGTTCACAAGAACGTACAAGGAGTTTATCATGGCAAAATGTGGCATATCGATACTTAAAGGCATAGAAGCAACTGCAGTTGTTGATTTACTTAATCGCGCGTATTGTGATGAATGGCTGGCCTACTACCAATATTTTATTGAGGCAAAAGTCATTAAAGGTCTTATGAAAGATGCTGCGATTGCTGAGCTAACCCTGCATGCCGCAGATGAACTTCGCCATGCGACACTGATAAGCAATCGTATCATCCAACTTGGCGGCATACCAATACTGCATCCGGGAAACTGGCTTAAACACTCAAACTGCGGCTATGATGCACCTGAAAATCCTGATGTTCGAACTATCTTGGGTCAAGCCATCAAAGGGGAACAGTGTGCCATTAGTACCTATTCCAATATTTTGGAAATACTACGAGATAGAGATATTGTTACGTATGACATTGTGTCTCAAATCTTGGCAGATGAAGTGGAGCATGAAGAGGACTTGCAGTCCCTTTTTGATGATCTAAAAGAGTTTCTTGAGCAGTTTAAGCTATAACGATGATAAAAACTCTTTTTCGGAGCTTGGAATCTTGGACATCACCCCATCAAAATTCAGATAAACCAATACGATATTCATTTCAAACAGTTTCTCTTCACCTCTAAATACCTGTTGCAGTAAGCTAAAGGAAGCATTCTTCAGCTCGACGAGTGTCGTCTTTACATCCAATACATCACCAAACTTAGCACTTTTTAAATAATCCGCCTCTATATGTTTAGCAACAAAATGCCCCTCCTCCAATATAGGAGAACGCCCAGCATCAAAAAAAAGCTGACTGCGCGCTCTCTCGC
>JAQTOQ010000048.1 GCA_028713245.1 Sulfuricurvum sp.
AAACTTTCCGTCATTACGTCTGTACATGACACGCATTTTTCCCTCATTGTCCATAAAGACTTCAAACACTTTCGTGCTCTCTTTGAGTTTTTCAATAATCTCTCCAACCTCTTGAGGTTTGTAGAGAACCAGCTGCGTTGGGACGATCTCGTCTTCCATCTCCTCGCTGATGGCATGCAAGTCCATAGGAGTAGCAGCCGCAGCTTTGGCTTCATTGATACCGACATGGCGATGATCGTTCTCTTTGTCGTGCAAACGGCGCAGTGCTTTTTGGGCACGGTCGATGGCGATATCCACCGCAGCGTACAAATCATCACTGCGCTGTGTGATAACGATAGTATTTTTGCCAGCGATATTGATAGTAAACTCGACGCTTACCCCTTTTTTACGTTCGTTCATGGATGTCACCGCATTAACGCTGATGAGATCGAGGTGATATTTATCCAAAGTGTCTATTGAATGCAGTATATGTTCTTTATTTGCGTCGCTTAGTTCGATATGGCGTCCGACGAGAGAGATATTCATGGCTGTTACCTTGTTAAGTAAATGATAGAAAAATTAATTATATCACACAAAATCCAAACGTCAAGAGACGGGTGAAAATAAATGAGAACTCATTAAAATAAATAGTATTTTTAATTTCTTTTTAATTATGTTAGGAATAAACTGATGTAGGTTGTGCTCACTCTCATTAGCATTGGTCTAGTGGAGCTTTAAAACAAGCGTATTTTGGTCGATACTGTATAATTAGTAAATATTGATTTTATACGCAAATGCTACCGAGCCCAAATTGTTGTGTGCCATAAAAATCCCCTAGGAGGATGAGATGAAAAATCGTAGATACGGTCAAACAAAAAATCTTTCTACAGAGGAGCTCTCTCGGGGATTTGCATCTTTACCTTATATTAAAACGGCATTTTTATTTGGCTCTCGTGCATCGGGAAAAATTCATTCTAAGAGCGATTACGATTTTGCATTTGAGATGGAAAAGCTCCCCGAAGAGAATTGGGGAATGCAGGCAAAAGCATGGATGGATGTGTGTGATTTGTTTGGGTTAAAAGAATATGACATTGATGTTATCGATTTGGCTTTGGCTGATGCACTGTTAAAGCACAGTGTTGCGCAAAATTATATTTTGCTAAAAGGAGACGAAAGTGACGTTCACAGATTACTTGGCTAAAACGCGTCTGATAGCTATAGAAGAAAAGGGTATTTTGGATGATTTACATCAAAGAATCATTCTTAATGGATCACTTGACGGCATTCAAAATAGAGCAGCTGAACGAAGTTTGCAGATTATGATAGAAAATTTAATTGGTCGATGCAAGAAGGTTTTGCAGCACTATGATTCTCCAGTCATCCCATTGAGTGGTTATGATAGCGCAGAGATTCTTAAAAATGTGGGTTTTTTTGAAGAAGAAGATTTTAATGCTATGCGTCGATTGTTTGGATTTAGATCGTTTAATTGTGAAAGCAATTATAGAAAAACAAGAGTACATTGCATTGTTTGAGTTTTTGATAAGAGATTTTACGGAGAATGATGTTATCCGTAAGCGGATTGAAAACTATTCATTTTAAATTAATCCCAAGGAGGATGGAATGAAAACGATAATAATAGAAATAGAAGACAGCAAGTTTGATCAGTTTATGACAGTTATAAGTTCACTAAAAAGCGATATGGTGAAAAAGTTTGAAGTACAAAAAAAAGATGATGAGTCTACAATCGATGAAAAGCATTGCTTGGAGGTTTTAGATAAGATTAATAGAGGCGATTATTCAGGTATGAAAAAAGTTTCATCTGATGAACTTTTTAAAGAACTTGGTATCTAAAAATGTTTGAAATTATGAGAGAGGATAAATTTATCAAAACTGCTAAAAAGTTTTTGAAAAAGCATCCAGATTTAGTCGATAAATTCAAACAGACAGTTCTCAAGCTTGAAAACGATCCGCTTGAGCCTTCATTGAAATTGCATAAACTTCAGGGCAATTTAGAGAAGTTTCATGCGGTACGTTTGACCTACGAATACCGAATAGTGTTAGTTTTGCAGATAATTGATGAGCAAATCATACTAATTGACATCGGCACACACGACGATGTGTATTAAAACAATCCCAAGGAGGATGAAATGAAAACCTTTAAACTATTGTCACGGCTGTTTGCCGTTTTTGGATTAGTGATGATATTTACTGTGTCGGGGTGGGGGGCGAATGTTGATTTGAACTTATCAAAAACTGCACCTTCGACAGTGGTTCCTGGTGCATCATTAGCATATACATTAACAGCTAGGAACAATACAAGTAATAAAGATTTGTCGACTGTAAAACTTGTCGATACTTTACCATTAGGTGTTTCTTATAGTAGTAGGACGGGTACCAACTGGACATGTTCTGCCTCGGCATATAATGCTGCGGTGGCGCAAGTTGTCACGTGTACTTTAGGTGTGACATTAAATAGAAATACAACTGCACAGGTTTTGACGATTAATACGACAGCTCCAAGTAGGGAGGGGAGTATTACGAACTATGCAATCGTCAGTCAAACAGGTGATACAGAGACAACACCAAATGACAATAATTCAACGGCGACAACGGATGTACATTATAGTTATACAGCAGATAATTTTCGTAATTTTGCACTAGTCAATCAAAATAATATACTAGGTGATATGAAAATTGTAGGAAATTCTGTGATGCTAGATACTGGTGGAGTATGCCCGAACAATACTACTAATAATAATGACCTTAATCCGGTATGGGCTAATCTGGGAGCAGATGGAAATGCTTCAATATACAATTCGACATCGGCAAATCTTACCTTGCCAGCGGGTGTTGATAGTACAAAGATCAAATATGCGGGACTCTATTGGCAGGGACGGGTTGGTAGTACTGATTCATTTACAGCAGGAAAAACAATTTTATTCAAGCCTCAAGGCATTCCCTCATATCAATCAGTTACATCAGCTGATTCAAAATTCAATTGGTCGATTCGAGCCGGTACAGATAAAAGTTATCAAGGGATAGCTGATGTAACTAGTTTAATTAAACAGAGTATTAATACGATTTCAGCCGCTACGATTACTTCGACAGGATATTCAGGAACATTATGGGCAGCCAATATTTTGGCAAAACAGATGAGCAATGGCTTTGGAGCATGGTCATTGGTGGTTGTGTATGAAAACTCAGCCGATACACTGAAAAATATAAGTGTTTATGATGGCTATAAAGAAGTGACGGGTAGTAATACAGTTACTGTTCCTCTGGCAGGCTTTTTAACACCTAAAACTGCACCTGTAAATTCTAAATTTCTTTTCTTTGGGGGCGAAGGGGATATATCACTTGATGACTCTATTTCGCTAACAAATAAGGCGGGAAGTGATGTTTCTTTAGGTAATAATGTCTTTAATTCCAGTGAAACGAATGCCAGTGGCAGTAATATAACCACACGAAATCCATCCTGCCAAAATACTATTGGTATTGATATTCATACTGTTAATATAGGAACCAATGGTACTCCATCGATCATCGGAACAGAGCAAAATTCAACAATTGTTAAATTACAAAGTGGTGGAGATACTTATTATCCCGGTGTTTTTGCTTTTTCAACCGATCTGTATGAACCGGATGTTTGTTATGTCGAAAATATTTTCAAAGGAACAACCAATATCAGCGGGATCGGTGCACAGGTTAATCAAGATGATAATCTGACCGTACGGGTCTATATCAAAAACAAGGGAACCGAAACAGCAAGCGGGGTCAGCGTGCTTCATCAGTTTGACAGTTCGTTTCCGTATGCAGTAAATTCGGCGAATTATAATAACAGTAATCCTGCTTATGAGATAGTAATGCCACCCATTACGTATACTAGGACAACTGCTACCGACAGTGCAGGGAATGATCTATACGAGTACAATAGTACGTCATTATTGGCCAAAATTAATCTTGGGACAGGGGCTACAAGTGGTAGCGGAGGGACGTTTACTCCGAACACTACCTTTGCTGTTTTTGAATATAATGCATCAGTCAAGATATTGGATAGCAATTACTCAAATGTTTATCAAGTTGGATATATTAATAGTGTCCTTGGTGTTGATTATACCAATAATCCAATCACTATGAAATCATGTGACGGGTCTTTAAACTCATTTTACGGGTATTCTGCTCCGGTAAGCGCGACTGGGGATTTTAATGTTGTTTATACCACGAATGCCAATGGTGCTTTAAGCTCTGGCTACTACTATAACCTTCCTACGGCGATAGCTTCAAGAGCAGATAATTATAGAGTGATTGCATTAAATACGGGTACAGATACGCTAAAAGATATTAACACTACGGTCGCAGTAGAATTAGTAGATGCCAGTTCAGGTACCTGCTCTACCTATCCTGCACTGTCCAGTGTAAAAACATGGATACCTTTCAATAGTACCAGTACAGCTAATTTTAGTGCAGCTGACATTATTAACGGTGTAGTATTGGCTGATCCGCAAGCTGCGGTAAAGTTTTATCAAAAAGCAGGCAAAAACGTAAAATTCAGAGTCAGTTATCCTACTGACGGCTCAGGCGGCGTCGTTGTGATGACCGAGAGTTCTCCGGGCTCTGGACTTTTTCATCTTGACAATTTTCCATCGTATGCGGGAAATACGTGTGTTTATCCTGTTACTGCTACGAAGTATCAGGGGAATTCAGAAGTAATAACTACTTATACACAAGTACCACAGGCTTGTGCCAATGCAGGTACGAATGCAGCTTCTGCCATGACACAACATGAAGTAGATGTATGTTTGGAATGTATTTATGGAGCCAGTGTGAATTATACCTGTTCAAAAGACAACTTTGCGATCAGACCTGAAGCGTTTTATGTCAAATTGAGTGACCAAAATCAGACAACTCCTGCGACAAAGCTTGCCTTGGCTAATAATATTTCCGGTGCAGTATCTCTGAATCTTGCCAGCGGATACCAGTATTATGCAGAAGTCAATGCTACCAATCATGTCGACATCAATGCTACGTCTGGATACACCACTACGGAAGGATTAGACTCGATATGGACTCCGGCAGGTACAGTAGTAACTGGATGCAATGATGACACCAATAAGTCATCTGTTTTGAATTTTGTCAATGGGTTAGTAGAAGCAAATCTTTCGGTCGATCAGGTAGGTAAATATAGCCTCAATATTACAGATGACCAATGGGCAAGTGTAGACAGTAATGTGTCTACTATGGCTCATCATGTATCTCCCTATTTTCAAACGGGTGTTCCTGACTGTACTCTTAATTCTGCTGTCACTAGTGCACTGGGAACCTATAACGGATGTAACATAAGCAGTAATCATGTTAACAACGATGCGGGTATAACCTATGTGGATATGGGTGTTACGTATAGACCTTATGATTTTAACCTCACGTCGATCCAGATGTCTAGAGGACAGAATTTTGCCGGTACGATTATGAGTCAAAATACGTGGACCTATATGAACAGTGTGAATGTTGATGAAAATATGAGTGTCCGCTATTTTGGTCCGATTCGAGCAGTAGGAAAAACCGGTACCCTTTTGAGTAACTATGTAAACGATTGCTACGCACAGCCGGTCAATATGGATCTTAATCTGACGTTTCCGGTAACAGCTGGATTACCTAACTGGCGATACCGTTTACAGGAGGTAAACGCAACAAATGTCTGGAGAGATTCGAATGCGACTATTACAACGCCCTCAACGAATGTTTCATTTCCATTATTAACGATTCCTCAAACGAGCTTTTTAAAGAATCAAAATGGCCTGGCGGATATGAATTTGTCGCTTAATTTTGATAGAAATCAAACGCTAAGCGTGAATCCGATAACCGTTGGACTGAAAAATTTTCAGATTAAGTGTCAAGTGCCGGGTGATTGTAGCACGAGAGCTGATTTTTCGACCACTCATTTACCAGACGCCAATGTTACAACCGATAACAATACGACGTTTGTGTACGGTCGTATCATTCCAAGAGATGTTCGAACATTTGGATCCGGTTTATTTACAGCCAGTGCATGGTATGAAGTGTTTAATACCACTACAATTGGTACAACGGCATTGCCGATAAGTAAGAATGACGCTGTCTGGTATACTAATACACTGCACAGCGATACAAATGATGGGGATGGTAACGTGACGGTGGTGATAACAGGGGCAAATCCTGCAAATGCAGCTGCTGTCAATGGTATGGAAACGTATACCTTTGGGGCTGGTTATGCCTTGGGCGGCTACAAAGCGCATATCCTAACTAAGCCATGGCTATGGTATGGAATTTCTGCATTACCGTATCTTGATCCGGCCGATCCGGCCAATCTTGATTGTCTAACTCATCCGTGTTTCAACATCAATGTGGTTCCATCGGTAGGAGCAACGGGCAGTGCAAAATCAACAAACACAGCAACAAAAGCGAGTAAACGATCAACAGAAGGGGGAGGCGCTTGGAAGAGTACCAAAGATTATGCTCCTGCAATCCGATGAGTAGAAAAGCAATGCGTCCTGCGATGGCGATGATCGAGCTCATCTTCGCAATCGTCGTCATTGCGATTAGCGTTATATCCATTCCGATGATGATATCGGTTGCGGACAAAGCATCAAAACAGATTTCGGTTGATGATGATGTTATGTCGCGGCTCGCTGGATGGACGATTGATAAATTTCAAGCACGATGGGACGGCAATTACTCAGCATCTGGAAGTGGTCCGCTTTGGATTACAGGAACACCAGATTTGAATTGCAGTCGCGGAGCAGGAAATGTATGGTACCGTGCCAATCCTAATTCATCAGTACAATGTGATCCTTTAAATCGAGCCCCTTCAGCAATTCCAACGATTGCAGGTAATGGTGCTGGGCAAGCGGATGGAAACTTATCAAAAGGGATTGAGATGTTAAATGCTGGGAGTGAACCTATCACTATCACAGCTGCCAGTGGTGAAAGTTATGTGGTTAATGCGAATTATTCAGTCAGCTACGTTAATGCAGCTGTTCTTGTCAATGCAAATACATCAACGGCTGCTTGGACGCTTGGTTCATCAACTGCTATGTCTCCAGGAGCTACGGGGACAAGTCATCTTAAAAGGGTTGTCCTCCGTTTTAATAATCCAAATTTACCAACGGACACTGTGCTGACTTTTTTCAAGTCGAATAAAGGTAATTAGATGATGAAAATAAAACAACGAAATGCCTTTACTTTGATTGAACTGCTCTTTGTGATTGTTATTTTAGGAATCGTCGGGGGTATTGTGCTTGAAACGATTCGCCAATATTATGAAAATATTTACCGCACGCAAGAATATACGAAACGAGTGGCACAAGCCGATCAGATTTTGGATCAAGTGTCTAAATATTTTGAAAATGCGATCAGCAGTTCGATTGTCAATCTGGATCACACTGAAAGTGAAGAAGTTTGTTATGGTCCTCCTGTAAGCGGGGATTTAAATGATTCTACAATAGCTTTTGTGGCTCCTGATAGTGACAGTTTGCTCGGAACATCGGGGAGCCGTCCTGGGTGGAACGAGGATGCCTTGCTTTTATCTGGGAATGTGATAAAGGCATTGGATGCTAACTATACTATGGCTGGGAATATTATTGCAGCACTTGGGTCAACATTAGGAAATTCTGCTGTATACGATGCAGACAGTGTGGATGTGAATGCTTGCACACGTTTTGGGCTAAATGGGGGTTTAACGGGGAGTGCAGGATACCATAGAATTACAGGTTCGAATGAAACAAATCTTACACTAAACACAGAAAATAATGCAACGGATGGAAAGCGAAAATACCTTTTACGGACAGGGTATGCATTTAGAGTTATCAGTAATACAGGGCAACCTGATGATGGAAATTTAATGTTGTATACAAATTTTCGTCCATGGGATGGAGAACGTTATAGAGGTACAAATGTAGGTCTTAATGTAAAAGCGAACGTATTGGCACAAAATGTTGCCCATTTTTATGCAGATTATAACGCAACGGATTTTATGAATAATGCAAATCTAAATGACCGTGGCTTGGTGTGGCGGCTCAAACTGTGTATGCGAGGGATTGACGCGAACTTGAGCGATACCAATGCCGAAAGTCAAGTAATCTGCCGTGAAAGGAGAGTTCATGTACGCTACTAAACGATCTGGTTTTGCAATGATCTTGGCAATTTTTGTGGTTGTTTTGGTTGCTATGGGCGGTGCTTTATTGATGAGTAGCGGTGCAAGAGAGAGCAAAGCCGTAGGCGATAAATACTTACGTGCGCAAGCGCAGTTACTGGCTAAAAGTGCAACAGAATATGCCGTTATGCGGATACAGGGTTTTAATGCGGCAGGATGTCTGAATCAGCTTAATATTACCGTAAATGATGCGAGTGGCAATGCTATGTTTGATGCAAATGTTTCCATGACTTACTCTTTTGGAGGAGCGGCACCGATAGCTGTGTCAACTCCTGGTACGTGTGTTTTTTTGGAACAAAATACGTCAAAAGACACCACCGTACTCATGGATGTAACGGTAACAACGGATAACAATCTATCGACGGAACCCGTTCGTGTACACGAGCGAAGCTGGCAGAAGCTATAATTTTTCGTCATTCCGTGCATCGACACGGAATCCACAAATAGCGAATGGATACCGAATCAAGTTCGGTATGACGAAGCGCGAGGGAAAAAGAGTTTAATTAAATAGTCAGCTGTGCGATTTTAGCAATAACGTCTTTTTCACGAACAGGTTTCATGAGAAATCCGTTTGCTCCACATTCCAGCGCTTCTGTTTTCTTTGTTTCATCCGTAGTTAGGATAATAACAGGAAGCTGACGTAGTGATTCATCTGCACGAATAACTTTGAGCATCTCAATACCTCCCATAACTGGCATAATGATGTCCAACAAGATAATATCGATATCATCTTGTGCTTTTAGAATACCGATAGCATCTGCACCATTTTTAGCTTCTACAACTTGATATACGTTAAGTGCTTTCATAAGCATTGTTTTGAGTAATTTCAAGTTGATAAAATCATCATCAACCGCTAGTACTTTTAGTTTGTTATCGACCATTGATTATTCCTAATTTAGATAAATTTTTCAAATACGAGACGCAATAAGTCTTTGTTGACAATATTTTTGATCATCTCGTGTACGTACATAGCATCGTTAGGGTCTTCTTTGACATTTGGATCAATCAGCATTACCAATGAAGTATCGCTATCTTTGGCACGAATTGTATCATAGAGTCCTTTGAGGTCAAGTTCTTTTAATGTTTTATCAAATAAGGCAACCTTATAACGCTTATTCGCCACACTCTCAAGGAGCTCAGATGCTGTGTCAACAGTCTCATAAGTATAGCCCAAATCATTAAGAATACGACTAAAGAGTTTCATTTCTAGTGAATTTTGTTTTGCTAATAAAACATCCGCATCAAAGGCAGACGTTGATTTTGGTTGTTCAACATCTAAGGGGTTAATGGCTTCTTCAAGCGCTACCTCTTCGATCTTTTTTTGCGCAACAACGATTTCATCTGCTATAGAAGTTTCTATAGCAGGTTCTATTAGGTCTTCTACAGGCTCGATAGGCACTTGTACTTCATTACTAATCGTGAGATGATCGGCTGTTTTTGGAACGACATTGATTTCAACAATCTTATGTGAAAGGAAATTGTTAAGCAATGCGATGATTTCACTACGAACCAATGGTTTCGTCGTATATTCATCCATACCGGCAGCCAAGAATCGCTCACGGTCACCTTTGAGGGCGTTAGCTGTAAGGGCAATAATAGGGACGTGGTGTTGATCATAATCTTCTTCATAATCCAAAATTTCTTGGGTTGCTTCGATACCATCAAGTACCGGCATTTGAATATCCATAAATATAAGATCAAACTGGCCATTTTTACGTTTCTCAAATGCCTCTAACCCATTGTCGGCAAGAGTGACTTCCAAACCAATGTCTTCGAGTGTACGACGGATTAGTTTTTGATTGATGATATTGTCTTCGGCAACGAGAACAGAGGCTTCAAAGCGGGAGTTCTTTTCATCGAATTTTTTACGACGCGATGACTTCTGCTTACGGTTATTGAATGCCTCTACATCGTACGTTTCCAAGACGATACGAATTTTGCTGCTATTTACAGGCTCATACATAACTTTGAAGATATCAAGACCCATAGAGTCGATTTTCTTCATGTAATACGATTTGGTAATGAGAACTAACTGTTCATTTGTTGCCGCAAATTGTACTAAATCCACTTCATTGGTGTAATCATTGTCGACAAATAAGAGATCATAATTAACTTGGCGCTCAAGCAACTTTAGCTCTTCAACGTCGTGGAAGGTAGTATAGCTTACGCCAAAGTAATCCAAATACTCTTTGAGGTACGTAGTTTGTGCCTTTTTCTTGCTTCTGCTCTCATGGATAACAGCATTAATATTTGAAAAGGACCCTTTTACTGGATCATTAAGGGTTTCAATTTCTTCAAAAGACAGGGTAAAGAAGAACATGGTTCCTTCGCCTGGAGTACTTTCTAGATCAAGTTTACCTCCCATAAGTTCAACAAAACTACTAGAGATGGTAAGTCCAAGTCCTGTCCCGCCGTATTTACGAGTAATGGATGTGTCTGCTTGAGAAAAGGCTTCAAAAATACGTGATTTTTGCTCACTGGTTACACCGATACCGCTGTCTTTTACCTGGAAGCGCACACGAGCACGATTTGTCTCGTCGCTCTCTATGCGACGGATGTCAACATTGACACTTCCGCCCGCATTGCTGAGAAGATTGATGATGATTTCTTTGATCTTGGTCGGATCCCCTTTGAGAGGACGCTCAAGGCTCGGATCAATAAAACATCCAAGGTCAATGTGTTTTTCAGAAGCACGTACAGCATAAACGTCCACAGCGCTCTCAAACTCTTCAAGAGGGTTAAAGGCGATGTCTTCGATTTCGAGTTTATTGCTCTCAATTTTTGAAAGGTCAAGGATGTTGTTGATAATCTCAAGGAGATTTTCAGAACTTTTTTCGATAATGTCAATAAATTCGCGTTGCTCATCATGCAGTTCTGTATCTTTTAATAGCTCAGTAAATCCGACGATACCATTTAGAGGTGTACGAATTTCATGAGACATGTTGGCCAAGAACATTGACTTTGCTTCACTGGCTTCTTGTGCAGATTGTTTATCACCCATGGTTTGTTCAATAATACGTTCAAGCAATGCATAGGCTTGCGCGGTACCATCTGCAGTATCAAGGTTGATCGATTTACTAAGTTCATCGGCTTCATTATCGTGAGTGTCTTCAGCAACACGTTTGAGAACTGACTCAAGATTTTTGATGTTTTTAGCAATTTCATTGGAAAGTAAGAAGCCCAAAATACCGACTAAGATAGAGACGATCCATATCGTAATAGCAGTAATAAGGAATTGGATTGATTGTCCCTTTACAATCGTAGATCTACTGTCCATTGCATTTGAGAGGATTTTTTCACCCTCGTTAATTGCATTGATTTTTTCAGAGATCATTGCAAACCAAATACCCGATTGTGTGTCGTATCCACCATCAGCACTAGAACGCATAATACTACTTCGTTCAGTAATGATATCGTTTAATAATTCGGCATTATCTTCTGAAAGCAGAGACGCGCGCAAAGTCGCTTGCAATCCCTGATCGGTTACAGCTTCAAGATTATAAGCATCGGCATTACCGATGAGTGTAATCCATTTTTCAAGCTCTTCGTCTTTTAACGCCTTGTCTTTGGAAAGCAAATAGGTAAGATAGTCACGTTCCAAACTGCTGTACTCATTGGTGCGTACAAGTGAAAGGTAACTGTTTGCCATAGAGGCTGCTTTCTCGTCTAAGAGGACGGTTGATAGAGAAGAGAGTTCTTTGATGAGCGCAGCTTGATTTTTCCCATACACATCATTGAAAATTTCATCAAAATCAGCAGTTTTGTTGTCTACTGAGGGACGAGTTTCGTGACGTAATTTGTCCAATGCCGTAACGATAGCCAGAGTTCTAGGAGAATTATTATTATTTTTGAATGCTTCGATCGCTTCATCAACAATGGCGCGCTGAGCGTGTAACGATTTTAGCGTTGCTGCAGAAGCATTTCCTAAATACATCACCGTCATACCGCGTTCACGGGAGATATTGTTAATCATATCATTAAGCTGTTTATCACTTTCAAGACGAGCTTGGAGATGATTGGCTGATTGGAAACTTTTATACGAACTGTAAACGTAATAAGTAGCGAGCGAAAACAGGATCAATATCGGGAAGAGACTGATCAGGCGGAGTCTATTTTTAAGTCCTAACTGCATATTTGGGTCCTCTTAAAGTTGATCAAGATAACCAGTGAGGCGCAG
>JAQTOQ010000187.1 GCA_028713245.1 Sulfuricurvum sp.
CTAAGGGCACTGCAACTATCGGGACCGTCAAGTGCAAATGTTGCGATAATGGCGTATCCTTGGGGGTCTAAAGCATTGCGCATCGTTTGAACATAAGCGTGTTGTTCACTCTCATGGAGTAAAAAATGGAATGCTGCTCTATCATGCCACAGATCATAGCGGTTTGGTAAACTTACTGACGTAATGTCTTCGACCAAATAATCGGGAATTTGACTTTTTTTTCCTAAACGACCTCTCGTGATGTCAAGTGCCTCTTGTGAAATGTCCAGCAAGGTAATATTGTCAAACCCTCTTTCCAAAAGTCCATCCGCGAATGTAGAGGCACCTGCGCCAATATCGATAACGGATGCTTCATTGCTAATGCCTATATGTTCTATCAGTGCTAAAGAAGTGTCACAAGAAGGCTGATACCATCCTACTTTGGTGTGGTCCTTGGTTTTATACACCGTTTCCCAATGTTCTTTTTTTTCCACGCTTACCCTTTTTTCACAGCACGAAATGTGGCACCGATTGTTGAAGCCGAGGTTGTGTAACCGGTATGACCCATACATTGTGCATCACTGAACCCTGCACCGGTAATTTGAGCAAGCAGACACCCCTCTTCAAGTGTCCCTGCTACACAATCTGCCCATGAGTCTTGGGCACAACACGCAGACACCTCAATATCAGAGCGTTTGATCATATCGACAAAATAGAGTTTTCCTCCCCCACGAAGCACACGAAACGCTTCAGCAAACACTTTTTCTTTTGATGATGTTAGAGTGATCGCTCCGTTGGAGATGATAATATCAATACTATTATCCTCTAATGGCAAAGATTCCAACGTCGCTTCAAGTATCTGAATATTGTAAAGTTTAGCTTCTTGAGCATGACGTCTTGCCGTTTCGACCATCAGTGGCGTAATATCTACCCCGATCACCTTTGCGCTTTCTCCTACGAGCATTGCAGCAACACACACGTCTACTCCTGCTCCACATCCCAGATCCAGTACCGTTGAACCTATAGGAAACTCACCTAATAAAAAGGGATTTCCTACTGCAGCACAATAGTCCCATAGCCCGACAGGAAGTTGTTCAATCCACTCCTCTTTGTACCCTTGATTACGGGCATTTTCGATCCCCTTGTCCCAGCCGAAATCTTTATGTGGATTTAAGGCTAGATCACTGTATAACGTAATGATTTGCTGTGTCTCACATGATGTTGCACTCAATGATGATCCTTTGGTAGTCACTGTTTATTCAACTATTAGGTAGCAATGATATAATTTTAACTCTTAATAATTAGTAACTATGCTAAATACTTAAATAGGAGAAATTGTGAGAAATATTTTTTTCATTTTATTGATGGCTTTCACATTGAATGCAGCACAGATCAACTGGCTTTATACGTATAAAGAAGGATCTGCAGTAGCTGCCAAAGAGAACAAACCGATGGTGGTCTACATGCACCGTCCCGGCTGTGAATCGTGTGATTTTCTTGAACAAAAAGTTTTTCAAGATGAGAACTTAACCGCTTACGCGAATGAACACTTTGTTCCTGTACTGCTCAATGTCAGTAAATCAGATGCACCCAAGCACCTCATCGTAAAGATGAGTCCGGTATTTCATTTTGTAAATGCACAGGGGAAGTTCATCGAAGAGACGCTGTATGGAGGAAAAAATGCTAAATCTTTCCTCAAAATATTGCAAGAAGTGGAAATCAAATTGACGAACAGTAAACCTGACTCTTCACATTAAACCTCGTAATTGTCGTTCGCTAGAACGTCTTTGATCGTCTTTTCATCCGCTGTATGAATCTCTAAGACCGTACCTTCAAAAATGAGATCCATTCCCGCTAAGGGATGGTTTCCATCCAAAATTGCTTTTTTTCCTTTTATCTCTTTGACTGTATAGATGATCACATCTTCACTGTCATCTTCCATATATCCGTCGATTTCCATACCAACGCACAACCCATCTGGAAGCTCACTCACATTTTCAGTCACAACCAGTTCTTCATCATAATCGCCAAATGCCTCTGCCGCACATAGCGCTACTTTGAATGTATCACCGACCTTTTTCCCTTCTATAGCATCTTCTACTGCTTTAAAAAGCTGACCGTAATCACCGTGTAAATAGGAGAGAGATTCTGCCTCTTCATATAGAAGGTTTCCTTGTGTGTCGTTTATATGATAATCAATCGTAACAATACAATTTTTAGTAGCTTGCATGGTTTTCCTTTAGCGCTTTTATCGAAATTATAGCGTGTCCTCCTGTGAGCTATTGCTGTTGCCTTCACAATTACTTCACATCATCCTATTATACTTTCTCCAATTATACAAATGGAGCAATCATCATGAAAAAGACAATTATTACTTTCGCACTGACTGCATCAACTCTTGTGTTCGCGCAGGATGTTATGGGCGGTATCGTTGGTGGTGCCATTGGCGGTGTCATAGGAAATCAATTTGGCAGTGGCAATGGCAAGGTAGCTGCCACTATTGCCGGTGCTGCAATAGGTACCATGATGGGCAGTGACAATGAACGGGCATATGTGAACAACAGCGATACTTGGGTGTACAGTAACGACTATCCAACACGGGTCGTGTACCGTGAAGTTCCTCAGCAAATTGTCTATACTCAACCACGTGTAATCTATGTCTATTCAGATCACGGGCACCAATACAATAGTCGTCATCATAGAGAATATGCACGATGCGACAATGATCGCCGTAAACATGAATGGCGTGATGATGATTAACGATATTTCAACGTGTAACATCAATACTTAATCGTCATTTTAAATAAGAATAGATACAATCCTCGAAATTAGTTGCATAGTCAACTATTTAGGAGTCTCTATGAATCGATGCGAATGCCCGACAGATCTCACGTTGGGATGCATTACTACGCAAGCAGCTCTCAGCGCACGAGCATTTTTATCCCGTCGATTAGAAGAAAACGGGATCGATATGACCATCGAGCAATTCAAGTTGATGGTAGTACTGTGGAAAGAAAGAAGTTCAACCCAACAAAACATCGCCGATTTTGTCGGTAAAGACAAAACCAGCGTCACACGTCT
>JAQTOQ010000049.1 GCA_028713245.1 Sulfuricurvum sp.
CCGGATACTGGATTCGAACCAGTGACCAAGTGATTAACAGTCACCTACTCTACCGCTGAGCTAATCCGGAATGTTTAAGAGGTCGTAATTATAGTGAGCTTTATCTTAATTGTCAAGATTTTTGAGCTGTTTTTGGTCGTTTTCGCTCTTTGTTTTGTGATGGGAGGTAAAAAATGACATTTGAGCGTTCAATTGAGGTTATCTTTCCTTCATTAAGCAGATATTGGAACCGTTTTTTGGACTTTTCATCGAAAAGGGCGTTGATGTCATCTTCGGTTAACGGGCGTTTATCAAGCGTTGTAATAATATCATTATTAGAGAAAGTGGATGGAATGGCTTGAGCATGGGTACGAGAAACAATATGAATGGGTAATGTGGTATCAAAATGATGTGATAGATCAAAGATCTCATTAAAACTCAGTCCTTCCACGGGGTAGGCTGGAGGTCTATCAATAGTACCAATATCTATGCGTTCACAGGGTATTGCTAATAATGCTTGATTGAGTGCTGCTATTTCTTCGTGTGTGTCATTAAGGCCTCGTACAAAAAGAATCTCAATAAAGAGTTTTCCATGATAAACGTGTGAAAATTTCTGAATGGAATTTATGATGTCTACAATGTTGATTCCCTCTGCAGGTCGATCTATTTTACGAAAAACTTCCGATGTAGCCGCATCAAGTGAAAGTTTGACTTGATCAAGTTTGAGTAGCGTATGAAACACTTTTGGATCACTTAAATAAGCGCTATTAGAGAGGATGAGGGTTTGGATACTCTCTTTAATAGTGTCAATTTGCGCGATGAGTTCCTCAAGATAGGGATACATAGTTGGCTCACCGTTGGCAGTAAGGGTAATGACATCAATGTTGGGATGTTGAGTCAGTGCATGTTTTAAATCTACGATGATTGTTTCGACGGGGGTAATATCGTGTTGCTGTGTGATAGCTTGCGTAGGCGCCAGTTCACAGTAGAGACAATCAAAGTTGCATTGTTTGGTTGACGAAGAGAGATCAATCCCTAGTGACACGCCAAAGCGACGTGAATGCACGGGACCGAAAATAGTACTCATATTAGGAGTTTTTACTTACTCTTTGACACTCATGGACAAAGTGTTGTGCATTCTCAACAGGAACATCAGGAAGAATCCCATGCCCAAGATTGAAGATATGACGTTTGCCATCCATGATGGAGTGAATTTCTTCTACCGATGCAGTGGTTGCTTCTTTTGAATACAAGCGGCATGGCTCCATGTTGCCTTGAAGGATGTAACGATCGCCTAGCTTTTCTTTGGCTAAAGCCATTGGTGTGCTCCAATCGACGCCAAAAACATCAAAGTTGCCATAGACATAGTCTAAAAATGCGGGGATCCCTTTTGGGAACATAATAACAGGGATATGCGGGTATTTTTCTTTTAAATACTCGGCAATTTCAACCATATAACTCCATGAAAACTCATCGTACTTTGACGGCTCAATCGCTGCAGCCCAGCTGTCAAAAATTTGCACGACATCGATACCTGATTGAATCTGTTTCTCCATGTAAAGCTTGACAACATCGGTTACTTTACGCAAAATTTTATGCAAAAGCTCTGGATTGGAGTACATCATTTTTTTACATACATTGTACGTTTTTGTCCCATGTCCTTCGATCATATAGGTTGCCAATGTCCACGGCGCACCTGTAAAACCGATCAATGCTTTATTATCATCTCGTGCATCGAGTTGTGCACGCAAAAGTTTGATGGTTTCGTAGACATAAGTGAGTTTTGAAGCGGCTTCATCTCCGCCGATAAGTGTCTCTAAATCATCTTCGCAGGTAATAGGTTTTTCAAAAACGGGACCCTCTCCATTGACAAAATCAAGTTTCATACCCATTTCATTAGGAACAACCAAAATATCGCTAAAGAGAATGGCAGCATCAACGCCTACAATGTCTAATGGTTGAAGTGTGACTTCAGCCGCCATATCAGGAGCATGGCAAAGGTTTAAAAAGTTTCCGGCACGCTTACGAACTGCCATATACTCCGGCAAATAACGTCCCGCTTGGCGCATCATCCATACAGGAGTATAAGGCGTCTCTTTTCCAAAACAAGCATCTACAAATATTTTACTCATGGTGACCAACTTTACTTAAAAAATAAAGACCAACAGCAACTGCTGTGATCGAGAGGGCAAGATATAAAAGTTCTAATGCGCCGGTAAAGACAGTGTGCCCCACTTTTTGGAAAAAACCGACGACAAGAACCATCACGATTACTTTGGATATTTTGTCTTTAAGCTGATCAAGAGAATGAACCGCTAGGAGTTGATTTTCTTTTCCGTGCTCATCTTTAGCAGGATCAATATCGGAGATGAAAAGCTCATACAAACCGAAAGAGAAGATAATCATAACAACACCGATTAAATACAAATCAACTGCACCGATAATACCACCAACTACTTCTTCATGAAAGTGTTCTGGATGCATCCCGTTGGTATAAACGCTAACCACGTAAAGCATCGTGTGGTATATATCAAAGCTTGCGATTGTAAAAAGTAAAATAGCCCCAAGTAAGCCAAATACAACAGCTGTAATGATAATGAGCCGTGAGCTCCAGATGCCGCTTTCAAATATATGCTCTAAAAACTGCATGATTATGCTCCTTGCATCTCTACCCATTTTTGAGCGATACGTACGGCATTTGTGGCAGCACCGACGCGAAGATTGTCAGCAACAACCCACATATGGAGTACATTATCGCGATACAGGTCACTGCGAATACGTCCGACAAAGGTTTCATTTTGGTCCATACACAACGAAGGCATTGGGTAAAGGCCCTCGCTTGGTTCATCAAGAACGATAATATTAGGGGATTTACGTAAAAGCTCACGAGCTTCATTGGCGTCTACGGCACCGTCAAACGTTAGAGTGAGGGTTTCGGCGTGACCTCGTAGTGTTGGAACACGTACACATGTGGCGCTTACCTCAATCTCTTTGTGCATAATTTTTTGGGTTTCATTGACCATTTTGAGTTCTTCTTTGGTGTACCCAGTATCAGTAAAAGAGTCGATTTGAGGGATAACATTGAGGGCAATACGATGAGGAAACTTTTTTGGCTCTGTTTCATCGAGAGTGAAAGCAAAAAATGCTTGCATCTGTTCAACAAGCTCTTCCATAGCAGATTTTCCGGCACCAGAGGTTGCTTGATAAGTGCTGACATCGATGCGCACAAGATCGTAAGCAGTATCAAGTGGTTTGAGTGCTTGGACCATTTGTATCGTTGAACAGTTAGGGTTTGCGATAATACCACGATTGCGCCATTGTGCAATGTCTTCAGGGTTCACTTCAGGAACAACAAGCGGAACATCATCGACCATACGAAAATGGCTAGTGTTATCTATAACAACGGCACCAGCCGCCGCAGCATAAGGGGCAAATTCGGCGGAGATGCTTCCACCCGCACTGAAGAGTGCAATTTCTATCTTTTCTTCATCAAAGATGGTTGAAGTCAGCTCTTGGATAACGAGTTCTTGATCGTTAAAACTGACAGTATCTCCTGCACTTCTGGCGCTTGCAAGAGGAACGATTTTCGCATATGGGAAATCAATCTCTTCTAGTACGCGTAAAATTTCTTCACCTACGGCACCGGTTGCACCGACTATGGCAACATTATAAAGTTTCATAAAAAATCCTCAAGTAGCATTGATATCAAATAAAAACGCGATTATAGCGCAAGGGGACTTTGAACACTTTAAACTTTTCCAAACCCTCTGGCTTCTAAGAATAAATCGTCTACGCCAATGACATCTGTATCGCTCAAAATAGCGGAACGCTCTACAACGGAGATCAGCTCTCGTATGTTTCCTGGCCATGTATAGAGCTTTAATGCTTCTATTGCTTTGGTGTCAAATACCTTACAAGCAAAGCCATATTGGTTGCAGTTTTGTTCCAAAATAGCAGTGGCAATAGGGATTATCTCTTCACATCGTTCCCGCAGTGGAGGAATACTTAGTGGAATGGTGTTGAGGCGATAATAAAGATCTTCTCTGAATTTTCCATTAGTAATATTTTGTTGCAAATTTGCATTGGTTGCCGTGATAATTCGAACATCGATTTTGGTATTTTTTGATGAACCCAAACGTCGAATTTCACGCTCCTGCAAGACGCGCAATAGTTTTGCTTGAAGAGGATAAGGCATTTCTGTTATTTCATCCAAGAAAAGTGTACCGCCGTTGGCAAGCTCAAACTGACCAATTTTAGTCTCTGTAGCATCGGTAAACGATCCCTTCTCAAATCCGAACAGTTCGCTTTCGATCAAATTTTCTGGGATAGCCGCCATATTAATAGCGATAAAAGGTTTGTCATTACGAAGCGACTTATCGTGAATATGGCAGGCAAAAACTTCTTTTCCAACACCGCTTTCGCCCAAAAGCATAATACTGGCATCTGTTTTAGCTGCTTTATCAATATAAGTGAGCAGTTTTTCTAAGGCAGGTGAAGTGCCCAAAAAGGTGCCAGCTTTGAGGATGCATTTGGTACCATTTTTTTTTACTTTTTGCTGAACATTAGCGCTACGCTGTATTGCGGCTATAAGGGTTTCTATGGCAAATGGTTTAAGTAAAAAATCTTTAACGCCTAGCTGTATGGATTCGATAGCTCGGGTGAGGGTGGCATTTCCTGTTATAAAGATGACTTCAAATTTTCCACCGAGGCTTTTGACAAATTCGATGCCGTCCATGCCGGGCATATTGATGTCGCTGATAATGAGATCAAAGGTTTCATCGAGTTTTTTAAGAGCGTCTTTAGGACTTTTAAAAGTGTGAACATCATATTCGCTGTAATCACTCATCGCTATTTCAAGCGATTTTCGCATATTGATATCATCTTCGACTATTGCGATTTTCATTCACACCCTTGACCTATTTTAATAGAGAAATTGTAACAGAATCATCATTAAAATCGATAACATAACACCGAGTTGGTAGGGTCATAGAGTCGGTAGAGTTATGAGCGTGATTAGAGATATTTTGGCGGCTTTCTAAATTAATGGATTGTTGCGATGCGAATTCTAAAAATTCATCTTCATGACTATTGAGAAGTGACTGTAGGGTTTGATTGAATTGACGGGGAAGAAATAAAGTTTCTTTTTTTTCTCCAAGACAATGTGTCATAGATTTTGAAACATTGATTCGGTCAGAAACTAAAGCTGAATTATGAGTAGCAAGACGGTATCCAATGAGATACTCATCGCCCAAGAGGGCAGATGCAGTGATTACTGTGAAAACTGTGAGTAGGAAAGAACGATTTCGAGTTCCACTTCGCATAAGCCATCTTTGAAAGTTGTGTCCATAACGTTGGCACCACGTACCATTGCATCAACAGATGTACGAACGGTTGAACGTTGTAGCATCATGTTCTTGATCGAATCTTGTCCTTCAATGTGGACACCTTTGATTCTCTCAGCAATTTGACGATACCCATCAGCAAGTGCAGCACGTTTTGCCAGTGCGTATGCTTGTGCAGGTGATGCGGTAACTGTTGGAGCGACACCTTGACCAAAAACGGTGATAACAAGTTGGTGTGAAGAGTCGAGCGCCGGCTCAACACAGTTACCTTCGGTACCGCTGTATACACATCGGATTTTTCCTGTTGAATCAGGGCTTAAAATTCCTGCTTGCAATGTGGATATACTTAAAAGCAAAGCCAAGGCTGCTGAATATTTCATGGTTAATTTCCTTCAATAGGCTAAATAGTACTTAATCTAAAGCAATTACTATTCCAAATTCAGAGTTCCACCATTTCCTTCAATTATTTCACCTTCGTCTTCTTCCTCCGCTTCTGTTTTTGGACATCGCGAAATACTCTTAACATCGTCGCCTTTGATGATATAGACACCGCTTGTGTTACGACCAGATTTTGCAATGGTTTGCATATCAACACGGATCATTTTACCCGCTTTTGTAAGTGCCATCATATCCATGGTCTCATCTACCATGAGACATCCTACGACCGTTGTTCCGGTTTTTGCGTTGAGTTTCATCGCGATTACACCCGAACCTGCACGGTTAGTGAGGCGGTATTCTTCTGCCGTCGTACGCTTCCCAATCCCTTTTTCACTCACCATGAGAATTTCTTGCTCATCGTTTTTGATGATGTTGGCATCAACGACAACGTCGCCTTCAACTTTGAATTTAATACCACGTACGCCACGCGTACTTCTACCTTGATCACGAGTTTTTTCGATTTCAAATTTGATACACTGAGCAAATTTAGTAACGATAAAGAGGTATTTGGTCTCTTCGTTTGCAATGTGTGCAGTAATCAATGCATCGTCATCATCAAGTACGATTGCGCGTACTCCATTACTGCGTACATTAGAGAATTCACTAAGCGCTGTTCGTTTTACGATACCATTTTGGGTAAAGAATACGAGGGATTTATTGTCATCAAAATCAGTTGTAGGGATAATTGAACGAATTTTTTCATCGGCTTCGAGGTTGATGAGATTCACAACCGCTTTACCTTTTGCTGTACGTGAGCCCTCAGGGATTTTGTACACTTTCAACCAGTGAAGCTGTCCGCGATCAGTGACGAACATGAGGGTATCATGGGTGTTACATGTATAGAATTTTTCAATGAAATCATCGTCGTACGTAGTTACGGCAACTTTGCCTTTTCCTCCGCGACGCTGTTTTTCATACGATGCGAGTGGAACGCGTTTGATATACCCACGGTGGCTGATGGTAACCACCATCGGCTCATTTGGAATCAAATCTTCAATATTGATATCATCGTAATTGTCTTCGATGTCCGTAACACGTGGGATATTAAACTGTTCAACGAGCTCGATGAACTCATCTTTGATAATCCCTTTTAGAACTTCTTCGCTGCGGAGAATGGATTCAAGGTATTCAACATGCGCCAAAATCTCTTTGAGTTCATTTTCGATTTTGTCACGCTCAAGGCCGGTAAGGCGCTGAAGGCGCATGTCCAAGATAGCTTGCGCTTGAATAGGAGAAAATCCGAACTCACTTATAAGTCCTTCTTTGGCACTTTCACCGTCTTTGCTCGCACGGATGAGTTTGATGATCGCTTCGATATGATCGAGTGCTTTTTTCAAACCTTCCAAAATATGGGCGCGTGCTTTTGCTTTTTCAAGATCAAAAATAGTACGACGGATGATAACGGTTTTGCGGTGATTGATAAAATGACCCAACATCTCTAGTAGGGTAAAGATACGAGGCTCTTGGTTGAAGACCGAGAGCATAATAATCCCGAAGGTTGTTTCCATATTCGTAGATTTATAAAGGTTGTTGAGGACGATTTCGCTCATCGCATCGCGTTTCAGCTCGATAACAACACGAATCCCTTCACGGTCGGATTCATCACGAATTTCGCTGATGCCTTCAAGAAATTTATCTTTGACCAAATCGGCGATGGTTTCAATTAGACGTGCTTTATTGACTTGGTATGGGAGTTCATCGATAACGATAACGTCTTTGTTTGCTTTTTTCTCGATGTGTGTTTTAGCACGAACACGAATACGGCCACGGCCGGCTTCATAGGCGTCTAAAATCCCTTTTTTACCGTAAATTGTTCCCCCTGTTGGAAAGTCAGGCGCTTTAATAAATTGCATGATTTCAATGAGAGTAGCATCCGGATTATCCATAAGATGTACGAGTGCGCTGAGGACTTCATTAGGATTATGCGGAGGGATATTGGTCGCCATGCCGACAGCAATACCGCTTGAACCGTTGATAAGGAGATTGGGAACACGTGTAGGAAGAACTACGGGTTCTTGTGTTGTACCATCATAGTTATCGACCATGTTGACCGTGTCTTTTTCAAGATCTTTGAGCAACTCTCCTGCATAACGGGTCATACGTGCTTCCGTATAACGCATCGCTGCCGCGTTGTCTCCATCGACGGAACCAAAGTTTCCTTGACCGTCAACCAGCGGTACGCGCATGGCGAATGGTTGTGCCATACGAACCAATGCATCGTAAACAGAGGTATCGCCGTGCGGGTGATACTGTCCAATGACATCCCCGATGATACGGGCAGATTTTTTGTATTTAGCACCCGCGGAGAGGTTGAGTTTGTCCATTGCGTAAAGAATACGGCGGTGAACCGGCTTAAGTCCATCGCGTACATCTGGAAGTGCCCGCCCGATGATAACGCTCATGGAATAGTCAAGATAACTGCTCTTGAGTGTGTCTTCTATATTAATATCGTGAATTTCGCTGTTGTCTAGCAGATCGTTCATGCAGTCCCCGAAAAGTGAAGATTAAGTCGCCGATTATAACCCAACGAGGCTTAAGTGATGATTTGAAGGGAAAAATGGTGTTGATTAAATTTTAATCACACTGTGTGAATTAATTGCGTTCTTGGTCGTGTAGAATGGTAGTTGAGTTTTTGATAAAAGATTAAAGGAGTTATGGATGAAGAAATTCATTTTATCATTATTGCTTTTGCCGATGTTGGCATTAGCAGAAGATGCGGCAGCCGTAGTGGCGCCTGTACTGAATTCAGGTGATACAGCATGGATGATGATGTCAACAGCATTAGTAATGCTAATGACACCGGTTGGCTTGGCCCTGTTTTACGGTGGGATGACGAGAGCTAAAAATATTTTGAATACCTATGCAATGGTTTTTGGTGCATTTGTCGTTGGCTTTATTGTTTGGATTATTGCTGGTTACTCAATTGCATTTGGTACGGCAGATGGTTCAATGAATCAAGTGATCGGCGGTTTTGGCAACGTAATGCTTAACGGTATCGCCTGGACCGATTTGACCAATATCCAATTGGGCCAGTTGTATCCTAAATTTGTCTTTGTGGTTTTCCAAGGAACGTTTGCGGCGATCACCGTTGCAATTGCTTCGGGATCGGTCATTGAGCGTATCAAGTTTTCAACATGGATGGTGTTTACCGCTATTTGGGTATTGGTAGTTTATGCACCAATCACGCATATGGTATGGGGTGGCGGCTATCTCTTTAATCTAGGCGCTCTTGACTTTGCCGGTGGTACAGTTGTTCATATGAATGGTGGTTTAGCTGGTTTGGTATTGGCGGTCTTGGTTGGTAAGCGTGCCGGTTATCCAAAAGTAGCGATGAAACCTGCGAGTGTCATTTTGACTGCTCTTGGTGCAGGTCTCCTATGGTTTGGTTGGTACGGTTTTAATGGCGGATCAGCATTTGGGGCCAATGCAATCGCAGGTGTTGCGTATTTATCAACAACCATTGCTGCTGCAGTTGCAACTATCACATGGATTACGGTTGAATACATGGTCTACAAGAAAGCAACATTGCTAGGGGCTGCTACAGGTGCAATTGCCGGCTTGGTTGCGATTACGCCAGCTGCAGGATTTGTACTGGTACAAGGGGCATTTATAATTGGAATTGCTGGCGCATTGATTGCCTTCTTTGGTGTGATGGTGATGAAGAAAATCTTCGGATACGATGACAGTTTGGACGCCTTTGGTGTTCACTTCCTCGCAGGTCTTTGGGGTGCTATCGCAACGGGTATCTTCGCAGTGAACGATAAAGCTCTTCTTTGGGATGGTCCGCTTAAAGCGTCTGGAGATCGTATGGGGCAGATTATGGTTCAGCTTGAATCGGTTGCAATTGTTGGTGCGTTTACCTTAATTGGAACGGTTGTGGTGTATTATATCGCTATGGCTATTACTCAAGGTTCACGTGTGGATGAAGAGCAAGAGAGTATGGGTCTTGACGAATCGGTTCACGGCGAACGCGGATTTAACTTATAAAGGAATAGAGAATGAAAAAAATTGAAGCGGTTATCAAACCATTTAAACTCGAAGATGTAAAAGACGCACTTGCTGAGATCGGTATTACCGGTATGACGGTAAGTGAAGTCAAAGGGTACGGTCGTCAAAAAGGGCACAGCGAATTGTATCGCGGTGCTGAATACGTGGTTGATTTTATCCCTAAAATTAAAATGGAAATGGTTGTGGATGATTCGATGGTAGATCAAGTGATCAACACGGTTGTCGAAGCAGCCCGTACGGGCAAGATCGGTGATGGAAAGATTTTCGTCACCGACATCAGTAGAATCATCCGTATTCGTACCGGTGAAACGGATAGCGAAGCAATTTAATCCTAAGTGATTAAAATTTAATCACTTAAGCAATTCAACTTCTCTTTTTTTACACTATAATGCGCGCCTTTATCTCAAATTGAAGGTGCTGCTTATGGATACCGCTTACGTTATCGATACTCTTTTTACTCTTTTCTCTATTACGCTTATTATTTTGATGGTTCCCGGTTTTGCGATGCTCGAAGCAGGACTAGTGCGAACAAAAAATGTTTCCAGCGTATTGACGGTCAATGTGATGATTTACGCGGTGGCGTCTTTGGCCTTTATTTTGGTCGGATATGCGCTGGCTTTCGGTGAATTGCAAAGTGCAACAATGAGTAAATGGGCTTTTTTTATGTTTCAAATGGCGTTTGTCGGTAAGGCGATCAATATTATGAGCGGTGGTGTCGGTGAGCGGGCAAAGCTTTTTCCTCTTACTGTCTTTACAATTATTATGGGAGCGTTTATCTATCCGACAGCAGTTAATATCAGCTGGGGAAGTGATTGGTTGAAGGGAACGTTATTCGATTTAAATATGGTTGATTTGGCAGGGTCTACCGTTATACACTCCACGGGTGGATGGGCGTTGCTCGCGGCAATATTGATCATTGGCTCACGTAAAGGGCGATATGTGCACAATCAAATGAGGGTCATTCCTGCCTCGAATATCCCTTTGGTTGTTTTAGGAGCGATGTTGTTGTGGATCGGATGGTTTGGATTTAACGGCGGTTCAGTTGGCGGTATATCGACTAAAGAATTGGCAGACAGTGTAGCATTGACAATTTTTAATACGAACCTTGCGGGTCTTGCTGGGGCAATCTCTGCGGGAATTTTGATTTATGCACGCTACAAGCTTTTTGATATTACGATGATTCTCAATGGTGCTCTTGGCGGATTGGTGGCAGTTACGGCAGGGGCTCATTTGTTTACTCTTTATGATTCGTTGGCTGTTGGTTTTATTGGCGGAATTTTGGTTGTTCTTGCCATTCCCTTATTTGATAAAGTGCGTATTGACGATCCTGTTGGAGCGCTATCGGTTCACTTGGTTAATGGTATTTGGGGAACACTTGCAGTAGGAATTTTTGCAAGCAATGCGGCAAAAAATATCACATTTATGAATCAGGTTAAAGGTGTGGTGGAAATCGCTGTTTTTGTCTTTAGTGTTTCCTATATTGTTATTTATCTTATCAATAAGGTATTTCCATTCCGTGCAACGGATGAAGAGCAGCAGCAAGGGCTTGATGTCAGCGAATGCGGACTTGAAGCCTATCCAGAGTTTAAAAGGGCTATTTAGTAATCTCACGCTATAATTTTCCCAGTTTTGTAAAAGGGGAATTATGAGCATTTATCGCGAGTACGACATCCGAGGGATTTTTAAAAAAGAGCTTAACGAAGCAACCATCACTCGATTGGGTAAAGCATTGGCGCAGGTGATGAAGCCCTTTGGAAATGTTGTTGCCGTAGGGTACGATGCACGAAGCCACTCCCCGATTTTATTCGAGTACTTAAGCGCAGGTTTAAATGCCGGCGGTATGACAGTATTGGGCATGGGAATGGTCCTCACTCCTGTTAACTATTTTTGTAACTATCAATCTTTTGATGGTATTACCCCCTGCGCTTCTGTAATGATCACCGGTTCTCACAATCCTAGCGAATACAACGGTTTTAAAATAACCATCAATAAAACCCCTTTCTTTGGTGAAGCTATCTATGCTCTTGGCCGTAAAATTGAGTCGATGCCCTTACCTGCAAAATGCGAACGTAATGTTATTGAAATCGATGCACTCAGTCGCTACAAAGAATATATGATTAACGCCTTTTCTCATTTAAAAGGGATGAAAGAGCGTATTGTGTACGATTGTGGCAATGGGGTTGCTGGTTTGGCGATCGAAGAGATATTCCGTGAGCTTGGACTTAATGCAAAAGGGATCTATATTGATCCCGACGGAACTTTCCCAAATCATCACCCGGATCCTAGCGAAGAGC
>JAQTOQ010000188.1 GCA_028713245.1 Sulfuricurvum sp.
AAAAAATCATATCCCTTGAGACGATCTCCGCGTATAAAAGCATCCGATGCTTTTTCAAAAAGTTCATGCTCGTCAGGATTTGGAAGCGAATGGACGCTTCGACCATAATGCGGTACATTGGGAACTACGGTTGGATAGATCCAGTCATGTAGAGAAGAGAAAAATTTCACACCGTTCCTTTGGCAAAAATTATAATGGATTAAGTGTAATCAAAGCAACCTTAAAGCGACAATAAAGTACAATGTCTATAATATCATGAGGGGGTTGTATGGGTTATAAACGTGTATTAGTGAAGTTCTCCGGCGAAGCATTGGCGGGCGAAAACGGTTATGGAATCGATACAAAAATCCTCAAATTCATTGCCACTGAAATCAAAACTCTCATCGATGCGGGCATCGAAGTAGGGATTGTTATTGGTGCGGGAAATATTATTCGTGGAGTTACTGCAGCTGCGGATGGCGTTATTAGCCGTACGGCGGGTGATTACATGGGAATGCTTGGAACCGTTATTAACTCGATTGCGCTTCAAGAAGCATGCGAACATGAGGGGATGCTCGTTCGTGTCCAAAGCGCTATTAAAATGGAGCAAATCTCAGAGGCATTTATTGTGCGTCGCGCGGTGCGTCATTTAGAACGCGGTCGTGTGGTTGTATTTGCAGCAGGAACGGGGAACCCTTTCTTTACAACAGATACAGCGGCAACGTTGCGTGCGGTTGAAATCGAAGCAGAAGTGATTATCAAAGCGACTAAAGTGGATGGCGTGTATGATAAAGATCCCAATAAATTCTCCGATGCGATCAAGCTTCCGACTCTTGGGTACGATGAAGCATTGCAGGATCATATTAAGGTAATGGATGACACCTCTATTGCTCTTGCAAAAGAGAATAAGCTCCCAATTATCGTGTGTAATATGTTCACACCGGGTAACTTGTTAAGCATTATTAAGGGCAATTTTGACAATTGCTCTATCGTTCACTAATCATACCAAAAAAGGAAAGCCTATGAGACTTGAAAAATTAACAGCAAAAGCACTAGAAACCACGAATATCGATCGTTATCAATTGGCAATTGCCGTCGCTAAGCGTTCAGAGCAGCTACAAAATGGTGCGCCAACAAAGTTGAATGTTGATTTGAAAAAAATGAAAGCTGCTGATGTCGCTTTGATGGAGATTGCCGAGGGGCATGTCACTATCAAAGGTTTCATAGACAACGTATAATTCTCCGATAAAGCTACGTCGTTGAATCAAATCGATATTGAAAAAATCAAAAAGATTAATGATGTGGAGTATGCGATAGCGTATTTGCGCACCTTTATAAACTCCAGTGCGGTTAACCGTGCGTATCTCCTTTCCAGCACCGCTCACGAAGGGCAACTGCGTAAAAGCGGTGAATCCTATGTGGTTCATCCGATTTTAGTCGCGGCTCTCGTGGCAGAATTGACGGGCGATGAGGCAATGGTCATTGCTGCATTGCTGCATGATGTCGTTGAAGACACCCAAACGAGTATAGAGTCAATTCAATCCGATTATGGCAATGATGTCGCCCATCTCGTTGAAGGTCTTACGAAGATTGATATGATTCGTGATGCTGAACTCATCCCTTCTCATTCAGACCAAAAGCTGGTCGTTTCCGCCCTCACTTTTAGAAAAATGTTATTGGCATCGATTGAAGATGTGCGTGTTTTGGTCGTAAAATTGTGTGACCGTTTGCACAATATGCTCACACTTGACGCTCTCTCAGAGGCAAAACAGCATCGAATAGCTGAAGAAACTTTGGTTGTTTACGGTCCAATTGCGCACCGTCTTGGAATCTCCTTTTTGAAAAACCTTCTTGAAGATTTGAGTTTCAAATACCTTTTTAAAGAAGATCAAGCAGCAATTCAACACTATTTAAATGAAAACTATCGCTCAATTCAGGGTCGTTTGAATGAGTTTTGTGACAAGCTCACTCAAATTATGCTTTCAGAGGGGTTGTGTAACGACGATTTTGAAATTCTCAGCCGTGTCAAGCATGATTACTCTATTTATCTCAAAATGCAGCGAAAAGGGATAGGAATTGACGAGATTCTTGATCTCTTGGCAGTGCGTATTTTGGTGAAAAAACCGATTGACTGCTATCGTGTTTTGGGAATGGTCCATTTGCACTATAAACCGCTCAATGCACGTTTTAAAGACTACATCGCCATTCCAAAAGAAAATGGCTATCAAACCATCCATACGACAGTGTTTGATGAGAGCGCTATTTTTGAGATACAAATCCGTACTTATGAGATGCATGCGACGGCGGAACTTGGCGTTGCCGCACATTGGAAATACAAGAGCGGTGGAAACAATGCTATCAGTTTGGATTGGCTTCACAATTTACAGTATCAAAATGAGTCAGTAGAAGCATTTTATGAACTCATTAAAAATGATCTGTACAGTGAGGATATTAGTGTATTTTCCCCTAAAGGAAAAGCCTTTACTCTCCCTCGCGGAGCCGTTGCTCTTGATTTTGCTTATGCCGTTCATACAGCAGTGGGCGATGGCGCTGATGGGTGTTTGGTTAACAAAGAAAAAGCGAGCTTACTTACCGAACTGCACAATGGAGACATCGTTCGCATTGTGACGTCAACCACACAAAAGAAGATTACACGATGCAGTTGGATTGATGCCGTGAAAACATCCCGTGCAAAATCAAGCATACGGGCAAACTGCAATCAGCGCATACGAACCGTAGACGGACAAAGCGGTATTAATATTCTCAGTTTTATTTTTCATCTTAGTCCTGAGAAGATAGTCGAAATTTTGCGCGATGAGGGCTTAGAGGAGCAGTGCTACCGTGTACCAAGAGAATTTGATTTTCTAAAAGAGGTCGTACATCGTATTGAAGAAGGGTTGCGCGAGACCAGTCGTTTTGGAACATTTTGGAGCCGAAAGCGTTTTGGTCTTAAATCTTCGGTATATTCATCAATAGAAGTTAGCTCAAATCAGAGCGTTTCAGATGCCGTATTTGATTACTGCTGTCA
>JAQTOQ010000050.1 GCA_028713245.1 Sulfuricurvum sp.
ATATGCCCCCACCAGTGAATTCGAGTGCGTCAGCGAAGAAGAGTATTGCGCCTACATGGTACGGTATCACCTGCTCGCGTTTTCCACCCAAAAAGTCTCCACGGTGTATTGGCATCAGCTCATTGCTCCGGGATATGGGCTCATCGATAATCGAGACGGTGTTATTGTCAAACGTAGCGCCTTTTATGCCTATAAGACCATGCTGTCTCATTTAAGCGATGCTGTATTTAAAGATTACCATGAACAAAATGGTGAATATGTGCTTAACTGCACAACTCCTCGTGGCAGATTAAACATCACGTGGAATCTTACCTCCACTCCTATTTATACGTACGAGGCTTAATGTGACAATTCTAATCATCCTTCCAAATTGGCTCGGGGACGCGGTCATGGCCACACCTGCCATAGAAGCTCTTTGTACAATATATCCAAAAGCCAAACTCACATTGGTAGGTTCCTATGTAGTGTTGAAGCGCTCAAACATCATCCGCAATGTACTCGAAATTACGTGGATGAAACGAAAAAAAGCGGAAATCGACTTTTAAATAGCTATCACTTTGCCAAAGAACTCGGTGTTCATGACGTGGCGATCACTTTTCGTAATCAGATGCACTCCTCTCTTATACTCTTTTATAGCGGTACGCTCGTAACCGCTGGGCGAAAAAGCTGGCACTCAAAACTCTTTCTTACCCATGCCATTAAACCATCCCATCCATCCCATTTAGTAGAACAATATCGTGATATTGCACAAAGTCTGACTGAACAAACACTTACAATCGCCAATCTAAAACTTCATATTCCCATACATCACTATGAACGTCCTACCTTGGGAATCAACCCTGGAGCCACCTATGGCAGTGCCAAACGATGGTATCCCGAAAAATTTGCCGAAGTGGCTCGCGCATTTTCTGCAACACATGAAATAGTAATCTTTGGAGGACCATATGAGATTGAGATGGCAAACGACATTGAGTCGCGATTAGAGGGGATAACTCTGACAAATATGGCAGGGAAAACATCGATTCAAGAGTTGTGCGCAATGACTGGAGGGCTTGATCTTTTTATCACCAACGACAGCGGTCCTATGCACGTCGCCGCAGCGTATCAAGTACCTACGGTCGCGATTTTTGGTCCAACACGTCATTTGGAAACATCACAGTGGAAAAATAAAAAAAGTATTATTGTGCGACATGATATAGAGTGTGCTCCATGTATGAAGCGTGAATGCCCGCTTGGGCATCATGAGTGTATGAAAAGTATCACCTCGACCGAGGTGATTGAAGCAGTTAAAAGTCTAATCTAAGGCCGAAATAAAAAGCATCATTATAGGTGACGCTGTTACCTTTCAAATTGGTATCAATTTGACGGTACCCTACTTCAACACGTGCATTTTCAATAGGCTCTGCATCTACATGTATACGGCTTTCAAAGTAACTGTCCGCATCTTTGAAACAAAGCGCTGATGGAGCATAGTACATGGCACCCCCTAAATAAAAGGCAACCGGAGAATTTAATGGCAGTTTGAGTTCTGCCTCAACTCCCAATGGTATAGCGGAATATCCACGCCCGTCAATAGTAGTATGTTCCCCTTTGAATCCAAGCCCCAACTTCAAACCTCGAACTCCTCTGACATCGTTTTGTACCATAAAAGAGACTTCCATCAACGCCTTTGGATCGGAAATCGTTTTACTGTTATTGTTATCCCCATTTAAAAAACGAGCACCGAAATACGTATGCTCCATACTCCCCATACGTCCCATATCAAGACGTATTTGCCCTTCAACATCTTTATCATTAACATTGAGTTCCACTTGATGTGCCGCAAACGCTGCACTGCTGATTAAAGCTGTTAGTACCAATTTCTTTAACATGTTGTTCCTTCATTTATACGTGTGATTGTTGCTGTTGTACTTTTACCATCCACGAACTGCACTAATCGCAATTCCCCAGAAAACTCTGCTCCAACAACTGATTTTCCCTCATAATCCCCACCCTTGACCAAGATGTCAGGGGCGATATTCTTAATGAGTTCATACGGTGTTTCATCGCTAAACATCACGACATAATCGACCGATTCCAACGCAGCTAAAATATACGCGCGATCATTTTCTGGATTAACCGGACGAGTAGGTCCTTTGAGATCTCTAACAGAACTGTCGGAATTCAATCCTACGATCAAAATATCTCCATAACTTTTTGCTTCTTGGAGATATTTTACGTGTCCTACATGCAGAATGTCAAAACAGCCGTTTGTGAATATGACGCGCTTCCCCTCACGCTTTAAGCGCTGCGAAATCATAACAATTTCACTTTGCGATTTGATATGCGCATCCGAAGTACTTTGGTGCAAACTCGACTCATACGCCTCGATCTCATCAAGCGTTACGGTCGCTGATCCAATTTTACCCACGACCACTGCCGCCGCATGATTGGCAAACGGTGCCGCTTCATCGATAGAGAGACCACACGAAAGAGCAAATGAAAGAGACGCAATAACCGTATCCCCAGCACCCGTCACATCAAAAACTTCTTTGGCAACCGTAGGGTATCGGCGCATTGATTCATCATAAATAGCAATCCCATCTTCGGAGAGGGTGATCATTGAGCATTGAAGATCGCACGTAGCTTTAAGGCTAAGCAGTGCCGCGCGTAAAGAAGCCTCATCTTTAATCGCAATCCCTGTCGCTTCCGATGCCTCTTTTTTATTAGGGGTTAGCAAATACGCACCGCTATATTTACGATACTCTTTTCCCTTTGGATCTACCAGAACTTTTTTTCCCTCAGCCTTCGCAGATGCAATAATCCCTTGCGCAACAGCATCCGTTATTACCCCTTTTCCATAATCGGAAAGAATCACCATATCGCATGTATCCACAACACTTTTAACATAATCAATCACTTTGTATGCACTGTCGGATTCTATGGAATCTTTTGATTCTTTGTCATAACGTAATATTTGTTGATTGGAAGCGATAATGCGACTTTTTTTCGACGTTTTACGCCCTGCTTGAACAACAAGCCCCTCACACGAAGCACCCAAGAATGAAAGCATATTTTTTAGCTCGATACCGTTTTCATCATCACCGATCACCCCTGCTACACTTACTCGTGCACCCAAACTAACGAGATTATTGATAACATTTCCCGCACCGCCTAAAACCGTTGTCTCACGCGTGATATCGACTACTTGAACAGGAGCTTCAGGAGAGATACGTTCACATCCTCCCCACAAATAATGGTCGATCATCAAATCACCAATAACGAGGATATGCGGCTGTGCGTCTTTGAGACGATTCATGAAAGCTCCTCTTTAAAGAGTCGTTTTATTTCAGGGGCATACACTTTTATCCCCTCCTCAAATTCAAAACGAGGCGTATAGCCTAACACATCTTGAGTACTTTGAATATCTGCTTCAGTATGAAACTGATACCGTCCAATATACGGGTTAGGAATGTATTCACATACATATGAAGTTCCCAACTCATGCTGAAGAATATCCACCATTGACTGAAATGAGCGTGCTTTTCCAGTACCCACATTAAAGACACCCGATTCTCTAGGATGCATTGCCAAAATATTGGCTTGTACAATGTCTCCTATATAGATAAAGTCACGTAAAATTTTGTCTGAGTTCTCAAAAAGTTTAGGATTTTTACCGCTTAGGAGCTGATGACCAAACTGTACCACCATAGACGCTGTTTTATTTTTGAAAAATTCACGCGGTCCGTACACATTAAAATAACGTAATCCCACAATTGAAATATTATTAAACCTTTGAGCATAATCACGTGCCAAATGATCCATCATCAGCTTCGAAAATCCATACACATTTTGAGGAGCTTCGCGCCCAACTCTCTGTGGTGAGGGAGCATCACCGTAGGTAGCACCTGAAGAGGCATAAATCATATTGGCTCCATGTGCAACAGCCATATCCAATAAATCTTTAAACGCATTGAGATTTGTCTGAATCATGAGATCTTGTTCTAGCGCTGTCGTATCCGAAATTGCTGCTTCATGAAAAATATAATCAAATTTATACTGCATTGAAAGCTTCGCTAAAAGCGCTTGATCGTTGATGTCTCCACTGATCACAACACCGCGAAAACCGATAAGATTTTTGAAATGACCGAAACTTTTGAGGTTGCCATTGGAGAGGGTTAGATTGGAGCGAAAAAGGTCCAGCACAACAACTTTGGCTTGCGGATAATGCTCCTGAAAATAAAAAGCGAGATTGGAACCAATAAAGCCGGCTCCTCCCGTAATCAAGATAGCTTTGGTGTTCAAATCAATATCACTGTAGCGCATAAACAATCCTCATAGTTCTTTAAAGCATTATTGTATCGAAGCTTCCATTAAAAGCAAAAATCGTTAGAATACTTTAAGATAAGTGGGATTATAATAGCGTCAAATTTTTAAATGGAGAAACAAAATGAAAAAAATTGCTCTTGCAATGTTATTCGCTGGCGTATCAATGATGGCTGCTGACGGAAAAGCTCTTTCTGCTAAATGTACTGCATGTCACGGTGCTTCTTTCGAAAAAGTGGCTCTTGGTAAATCTGCAATCGTTAAAGGTCAATCAGAAGCAGCTATCGAAGCTTCTTTGAAAGCATACAAAGCTGGTACATTGAATAAAGCTGGAATGGGTGCCTTGATGAAAGGTCAAGTAGCTGCAATGTCTGACGCTGATATCAAAGCAGTTGCTACTTACGCTGCAACAGGTAAATAAGTTTAATACTTAATTCCCTCACCGCTTTGCGGTGAAATCTTTACTCTTCTTTTATTCAGGTCTGTATTCTTTCTTTTTTAATGCTTCTCGTTTTTTCTCTTGATCAGCCGCATCGTTCAACTCTTTTTCATCATCAAATTGAACCTGATTCATCATCCGATTTGCATCATCAAATTGCCCCGTTTTAATCGCCCATAAAAAAGCAATCAACGCAATCCCTCCTAAAAAAAGAGATGCCCCAAGCATCATCGCTACTACCCAACTGTCCATTGTGAACCTCCTATTTATACATCCATCGACTGCGCATCGAATTACCGACAACCAAGAGTGAACTGACAGACATCGATAGTGCTGCTAGAAGAGGGATAATATATCCCATCATGGCCAAGGGTATGGTTACTGCATTATAGATCAATGAAATTCCTAAATTTTGCTTAATTAATCCATAGGTGCGTCTACTGATTGCATACGCTTCCGCCAGAGAGGTTAACGAGTCATTGAGCAACACGATGTCCGAAACCTCTATCGCAATGTCGCTGCCATTGCCCATAGCGATCCCGATATCTGCACTGGCAAGCGCCAAGAGATCATTGACGCCATCACCTGCCATCACCACAACGTGTCCCTCATTATGTGCTTTGGCAATAAAATCCGCTTTTTCTTGCGCCGTTACATGGGCGTATATTTCATCAATTCCTACTTCACCCGCAACCCGAAATGCCGATGTCGCATGATCTCCCGTGAGCATAACAACTCGCAAACCATACTCTTTTAAAATTTCAATCGATTCACGCGCTTTCTCTTTGGGGAGATCTTGTAACTCGAACGTCGCACATAATTTGCCGTCCACAGCATAATAAAAGAGACTTTTATCGCTACTTGTTTGGATTGTAATACCCATATCCTGCATCAAAAGAGCATTCCCACCGGCAATCATCACCCCGGAACTGCGTCCAATTATCCCACGTGCTGGAATCTCGTTGGCTTCAGAAATTCCGTTTCCCACATCACTTTGAAGTTCTGTTTTTTCTAAATACTCTACAACCCCGCGGCTAATAGGGTGTTTAGAAGAGCTGACCAATGCCAACAGTACGGTACGGTCATAGGACTCATGATCCGTTGCATAGACAACTGCAGGGCGTCCTTGGGTAATTGTTCCTGTTTTATCGAGTACAAACATCGTAGCTTTTGCCATTGTTTCAATCTGCGCCGCGGACTTAAAAAGGATGGAGCGTTTCGCCCCAAGGGCCAATCCCACAATAGTAGCCACCGGCGTAGCTATAGCCAAGGCGCATGGACATGCGATGATGATGACGGAAATACCCACCATCAATGATCGATCAAACGTGTGCGGCCAAAAATACCATACCCAAAATGTACCAATCGCCAAAAATAAAATCGTTGATGAAAAATACTCCGAAAGCCGATTTGCCAATTGTTCAATACGCGGTTTTTGGCGCATCGCATTTTCCAAGAGATTGACAAGATTGTTCAGTGTCGAATGAGCATAGTCTTTGAGGGCGCGATAGTGCAATAGCGCATCGATGCTCGTCGTGCCGCTGATAATCAGGTCCCCTTTTCGTTTAAATATCGGATCGGCTTCACCCGTGAGACTGCTCTCATCAAAACTACCCTCTCCTGAAAGCACTTTTCCATCGATCGCCGCACGCTCACCCGTACGTATCACAATCGTATCCCCAACATTGACTTCGGATACGCTGATACTTCGGATCGATGCTCCGTCTAAAATACTCACTTCGCTTGGAATGTATTTTCCCATCACATCCAGGGTATCTGCCGCATGTTTTCGGCTCAATACTTCTAAAAATTTACCAAAAAGCACAAACGTAATAATCATCGAAACCGAGTCAAAATACGCTTCCCCTTTTTCCAAGACCGTAATGTAAATCGAATAACCATACGCGAGCGTCGATCCCGTAACAACTAGCATATCCATCGTGACGGCACCATTACGCAATCCGTAATAGGCACCCCGATAAAAAACCCATCCACTATACAATAGTACTGGCGTAGAGAGCACCCATTCTGCAATATTGAGTATGGTTTTAACCTCTTGTGTCATTCCACTGAAATATCCGGCATATTGGGCAACCGCAATCCACATCATGTTCATGGAGGCAAAGGTCGCTACAGCCATTCGAAGATAGTAATCTTTGCGCTCTTTATTCGCCCGTGTCTCTTGCATTGAGGCATCATAGGGATACGCGTTGTATCCGATTGCACGTATCATATCGATAATCGCAGAGAGTTTAAGTACTTCTGAATCCCAGACAATATGTGCTTTATTATTGGTATAGTTGATATGAGCTTCTATAAGTCCCGGCATTTTATGCAACGCTTTTTCATTGAGCCAGACACACGCCGCACAATGTATCCCCTCGATAATCAGCGATACTTGCAATAAATTATCATTACTATGCGTCACAAAACGCTCATGAAAAGCAGGCGAATCAAAATTCTCACTCGCTTCATACTGTTCACTTGGAGGAGTCAATGTAGCCTCTCCCATTTTGGTATAAAAACTCTCCAGTCCTTCATCTTTTAAAAGATGATAAATCCCCTTGCAACCGTTACAACAAAAACGAAGATCCTCATCATGGATCATCACCGAGTCACTAAAGACCAGATGACAGTGATCACATTTGACGTTAGACATATTCAAATTTTCCAAGTTCTCTGTTTTTGATTATTTTGTCGTAGAATCCACACACCCCTTGCATGACAATATAGACACCAATGGATGCATTGCGCGCATAGCCAATCGCCATGCTCAAATTGGCGGTTGCTTCGATGGTGTCAATATTAAAAGGAATCATAGCACCCGTAAATACAATCACTTTATCCAACGCATATTTGGAAATGTGTTGGGCACTCAAGTCCATCGTATCGGTTCCGTGAATAACAATAATAAGCTTTTCATCTGATTGGCTTATCGTTTTTGCAAGCAATTCACGATCGTCGTGAGTCATCTCTAACGAATCTTTATAAAGCAATCCTTCAATAGCAATTGGATTCGAAAAAACTGAAATAATGGAATCAATTGCTGTATTATCCGTAGGAACAATCAACTCGCCGCTTTTTGGATCATAGCGTTTATTAAACGTTCCGCCCGTATTAAGTATGAGCATTACAAAAGTTCCCTTAATGAACGGACGATTTTGTTAGCATTGGACTGCATCGCATCATGAGAGAGAAGGATATTCGTCGTAACACCTGCACGCATCGCAGCTTCTATATCTCGTTCATTGTCCCCGATCATCACTGAGTTTTCCATATCGATATCAAAATCGCGCTGTGCAGCTAAAAACATTCCTGGTTCAGGCTTGCGGCAATCGCACGCGCCATCTATCGTTTCATGATGAGGACAATGGTAAATATGGGTAATCGTAACACCTAGCGATTTAAAATGGTCAATCATCCACTCACTCAGATGTTTGAAATCATTTTCTTTATAAAACCCTCGAGAAATTCCTGATTGGTTTGTCACTATGATAATAATATAGCCCTGATTCTCATAGAAACGACAAACATCAAGTATCCCATCCATAAGTTCAAAATCATCGATCTTATAGAGGTAGTTTTTTTCAACGTTGACAACACCATCACGATCAAGAAAAAGCGCCTTAGGCAACTCCTCCTCCGAAGAGCTCTTTTTCGATAATATCGCACAAAATATGTCCGATCAAGATATGGGACTCCTGAATACGCGGTGTAGCGTTTGAAGGTATAATAATCGCATAATCCGCTATTGCCGCCATCTTTCCACCGTCACGTCCTACGAGCGCCACTGTTGTAACGCCACGTTCTTTTGCCGATTCAAATGCATTGATAATATTTTGGGAGTTTCCCGAAGTAGAAATACCGATAAACAAGTCGCCCTCTTGCGACATCCCCTCAACTTGACGGGAAAACACTTTATCGTATCCGTAATCATTTCCGATTGCCGTTAAATTTGAAGTATCTGTCGTCAAAGCCAATGATGGTATGGATGGACGATCAAAACCATAACGCCCTACGAGTTCCGCAGCAATATGCTGTGCGTCTGCCGCGGATCCGCCATTACCGGCCAACATTGTTTTTTTGCCGTTTCGGTAAACCTCTACACATGCTTTTGCGACAACTTCTATCACATCCAAAAGTGGTTCGCTTTCCAAAATTGCTTGTTTGGTAGCCGCTGATTCGGCGATTTGATGATAAATATATTGTTTCATTGTTTTCCTTTAGTATTGGATTCCGGTAACGGATCGTATTTTTTCGATAATTGGCATTGCAACAGCTGTAGCTTTTGCAGCTCCTGCTTTTAAAACATCTCGAACTTCAGCTTGATGTGCTTCATAATAGGCCCGTCGTTCTCTGTACGGACGGAAATACTCCCAGAGTACCTCGGCTAAATAAAGCTTAAAATGTCCATGTCCCTCACCGCCACTCAAATAGCGTTCTTGCAGGGAAATACGCTCATTCTCATTCAAAAAGAGTTTGACAATATTATAAACATTGCAGTTTTCAAATTCTTTGGGTTCTTCCATCCCAACAACTTCGGTCACAATTTTTTTGATGGTTTTGAGCTGGTTCTTCTCTTCGCCAAAAATCGTAATGGTGTTGCCGTAACTTTTAGACATTTTCTGACCATCGGTTCCGGGTACTGTCGCCACATTCTCATCCACACGAAACTCTGGCATCGTAAAAATTTCGCCGTATTGATTGTTAAACTTCAGTGCAATATCCCGTGCAATCTCGACATGCTGTATCTGATCTTTTCCCACAGGTACCACTTGGGAACCAAACAATAAAATATCGGCCGCCATAAGTACAGGATACGAAAAAAGGCTATGGTTAGAGGCAATTCCGCGTGCTGTTTTATCTTTATAACTGTGCGCCCGCTCCAACAAACCCATAGGGGTAAAACCCGAAAGAATCCAATACAGTTCCAAAACTTCTTTAACATCCGATTGAACCCAAAAGGTACTTTTTGCAGGATTTATTCCTAATGCTAAAAAATCGGTTGCCGCTTGCAGTGTGAGATGTCGTAGCCGTTCGCCGTCACCCAAAGATGTCATAGCGTGATAGTTAGCGATAAAAGCAAAAACTTCATGATCGTTTTGGGATTCGATCATAGGGAGAATCGAACCAAAATAATTTCCGATATGCAAATCGCCCGAAGGTTGTATTCCAGTCAGGACTCTCAAAAAACGCTCCTAATTCAATATAATTACTATTATATCAAACGCTCCATTAACTGCATCACATTTAAGCTTCATTTTAAGAAACAATATGCTATATTTTTCTATAGTTCAACAAAAAAGGATTCATTATGAATGTTCAAATTCGCGCAAAAGATATTACTCTCACTCCTCACCTAAACGATCACATCGCAGCAGCTATTGAAAACTTTACACGCTACCATCTTGATATGACGACTGTAAATGTCATTATCACCAAAGAAAAACAAAGCGTCACCGTCGAATTTGACATGCACATTGCACATGCCCAACCCGTTGTCATCAGCCACTCAGATGCAGATCTTGACACCGCCATCGACTTAGCCATTGAGCGTGCTAACAAAGCACTTGGACGTCTGCACGACAAAGCCAAAGATCATAGCACTTCTTCTATCCGAGATATGGAAGTCGCTGAAGCGGAGTAAATCTCATCATGAGCAAAATCAATATCGTATGCCCTCACTGTGGGGGTGTAAATGCAATCCCATTAAAAGATTCCTATTCAAAAGCTTCTTGTGGTCACTGCAAAGCTTCTCTCCTTGATACAAAACCGCTTTCTCTTAACGCTGAAACCTTTGATCGACTGATGCTCAATGACGAGCGATTGATTATTGCCGATTTTTGGGCTCCGTGGTGCGGACCTTGTCGCTCTATGGCGCCTGCCTTTGAAGAAGCGGCACGATCATTCCCCCTTAAAGCACAGTTTGTGAAGATCAATACCGAAGAATACCCAGCCCTTTCGGGTCGTTTTTCCATACGATCCATTCCCACGACCATCGCATTTAAAAATAACCGCATTGTTGACCAAATAAGCGGCGCGCTTCCCACTTCGCAAATTATCGCATGGGTACGCAAGTACCTCTAATATAACCTTGTATTCATTTCTTTTTCGGTACTCTTCCCTACTTTAATACTAGGAAAACAGTATGTACAATTGGGTAGTTTGGTTTCATATCATTTCAATGGTATCGTGGTTTGCAGTACTTTTTTATCTGCCACGACTTTTTGTCTATCATGTGGAGAACGCTGAAAATAAAGGATTTTTAGAAGTCATTGAAGTAATGGAGATGAAGATTTATAAATACATCGGCATCCCAGCATTTTGGGCAACACTGCTATCGGGTATAGCGCTGATTTTTATGTCTACCGCACATTATGGTATCAATGTGTTTCAAACAGGAGGATGGCTTCATGCCAAACTTACCCTTGTGGCTATTTTAACCGCCTATTTCTTTTCTCTAGGGCACTATCGCCTAAAACTAAAAGTTGATGCAACCTATAAAAACGGCAAATTCTTCCGTGTTTATAATGAAGTACCGACGCTCTTGCTTATGGGAATTGTTGCGCTTGTGATCGTTAAACCGTTTTAAAATATGCCGTTCACCCATCACTCCCGTTCGTGATCTTTCTCCGTTCATGGTGAGCTTGTCGAACCATGAATGCACCCTTCGACGGGCTCAGGGCGAACGGAAGCAATCAGAACAAGTGGTGAATTACCACAATGCTCTTGTTTTATGAACTCGTGGTTTTTTATCACCGCCTCTGCTTTTCGCTTTGAAAAGAATCGGGGTTCCTTCAAAATTAAACTCTTCACGTAACCGATTGGTCAAATAACGGCGATAACTGAAATGCAATCCTTGCGGTTTATTCATAATCAAAGCAATACGCGGTGGACGGATATCGTATTGTGTCGCGAAATACAGACGAATGTTTTGACCGTTAACACTTGGCAGCGTATGCCTTCTCATTGCCGTTTGGATCACTTCATTGAGTCTGCCGGTTGAGATACGCTGAGAATAATTTTCATTTATTTTAAGAAGCATATCAAAAATACGATGCACACGCTGTTTACTCTGTGCCGAAATTGTAACGATCGGTGCATAGCTCAAAAATTTAAATCGGTCACGAACTTCAAGTATAATTTTTTCATAATCTTCTTTTGGCGCCATGTCCCATTTGTTGAGAACAATCAAACACGCCATACGATTTTTATCGACAAATCCTGCAATTTTCTCATCCAAATCCATAAACGGCTCCGATGCAT
>JAQTOQ010000189.1 GCA_028713245.1 Sulfuricurvum sp.
ACCCATACGATGTATTATTTGACACAGCCTTGGCAAATATTCAATCCTTTTATGGACGGTCATTTTGTTGGTATACGCGGGATGAGTTTTCATGGGGCAATTCTCGGATTCTTAATGGGATCGTATTTGTATCACCGCAAACACGGCATACCGTTTGGTCTGTTAATGGATTTGGTAGCGGTTTCGGTTCCATTGGGGTATGTTTTCGGTCGCATCGGAAATTTTCTTAACCAAGAACTTATTGGGCGCGCTACAGACGTCCCATGGGGAATCTATGTTTATGGCACGCTCTGCCACCCCTCACAGCTCTATGAAGCATTTGTCGAGGGTTTAATCGTCTTTATGATTATCTACGTGTATAGAGCCCGCAAAGCGTTCGAGGGTGAGCTAATATTGATGTATGGATTTTTATACGGGATAGGACGAGCAGGGGTAGAGTTTTACCGTGCCCCCGATGCACAGATCGGCTATATTGTGGGTGGATGGATGACGCTTGGAATGGCACTTAGTTTAGCGATGGCAGTGGTTTCTGCGGTAATTTGGATGGTGCTTCAAAAGCGTATACAAAAGCTGTGAATACCTTCCTTATAATCATACGTCAAATCAAATCCATGTAAATCAGCCACAGATTGGGCTATATATAAGCCTAAACCTAACCCTCCCCCGCTTTTTTCAGTCACAAATGCTTGTAATGCTTCTTTAACAGGGCGTTTCAGAGGTTCACCGCTATTTTTAATACAAATTTTCCCCCCATCACATTGTATTTGTATAGGCAGTGATGCGGCATGACGTACAGCATTGTCGATGAGATTTTGCAACGCACTTGTAAAGAGTTCTTCGTCAACATAGAGTATCTGATCGCATGCTTCCATTTTTATACTTTGGCTGTCAATGACTAAATGCTCCATGGCTGTAGCAATCATAGAATGTAACGATGTGTTCGTGCGGTTGAGATGAAACGCATGCATTTTCTCGATTTGTGCCATCTGAATAATGAGATGTTCCATGCGTGTAAACAGTTTCCCTAGTAAGGTTGTATTTGAGCTTGGCTCTTGAAGTTCAACGATGAGTTTGCCCTTCATAATAGGAGTTTTAAGTTCATGCATGATGTTGCGCAAGAAAAGCTCTCGTGATGATTTTAGTTTTTGTTGTTTTTCTAATGCACCGTGAAATGCATTGGAAATTAGAGCTATTTCATCTTTTCCATTGTTGATGGTGTGTGGAATTTCTTCACCTTCTCCGTAGCGCTTGATTTGCTCATAAAGATGCTTTAACGGTAACAAATTACGCCATAGAAGCATATATATACTAATCAATCCTCCCATAAGAGTAAAAAATAAAATCCACACAAAATAGTAAGTTTGGTCTTCGGAGGTGTCACGATAGAACATCGTACAATGCTGTCGTGAAAGGGCATAGATAACACCATCGGCATCACGATAAATTGATACGTGAACATTATTAAGACGGAGTTTTTCTTCAAGAAAATCAGGAAGTATTAGCTGTTTCGCTGCTAAACCAGGAGCATTTGTGACTTTGAAACCTGCACTGTCTAGATGATAGTTTTGTGTTTCACATGTGTGTTTTTCTATTTGCTCAAGGGTATTGAATAGCTCAATGGATCGATGAACGAGAAGTTGTTGACGCTGTGATTCTTGTTCCTGATAGGCAGAGGTAAAAAGGAGAAGTAAAACAATAGAGGCAATGATGAAAAAAAAGTGAAGTTTGAAGAAAACAGAATACCGACGACTAATCATAATGTGAATTGATAGCCTATACCGCGTACGGAGCGTATGAGGGTAGGGTGTTTTGGATTTGGCTCAATTTTTTGGCGGATACGGCTGATGAGAACATCGATACTGCGCTCTGAACTTTCCCATTGGATAGACTCAACATTATTGGCAATAAAATCACGGGTGATAATTTGCTGACGATGTTTGATTAAAAGAGCAAGCACTTCGAATTCAGCACGCGTAAGCGGTAAAAGTTGTTTATCTTTATAAATACCGGTCTCATCAACACGAAACATCTCACTGCTGGCTTGGATCGTTTTTCCGCTGATACGTCGTAGGAGACTTTGGATACGAGCAACAAGTTCACGTGGTTCATAAGGCTTAGGTAGATAATCATCGGCACCCAATTCTAGTGCGACAACTTTGTCCGTCAGATCACTGCGAGCCGAGGAGATAATAATGGGAATATCACTCCGCTGGCGCAATAGTCGGCACACATCGAGCCCATCTATATCAGGCAGAGTGAGATCAAGTAAAACCAAGTCATAGGATTCAATAGAGAGGGAGTTTAGAGCAGTTTGTGGGTGTGCATAGGCGATGACCTCCATACCAAAACGTCCCAGATATTGTCCGAGCAAGTCGGAAATTTCCAGGTCATCTTCGATGAGGAGGATTTTAATCATTGTTTATTTTTTATCGCAGTTCTTACATCCCATGCCAGCTGTTGGCGTAGTCATTTTGGTATCCATTTTCATTTTTTTGTCCATTTTCATCCCTTTTTTTGGGCACATTTTAGGCATTTCTTCAAATTTCTTTTGTTGTTCGGGAGTTAGAACTGCCATCATCTTGTCATGCTGTTGATTATGGAACGCTTTTCCATCTTCACGAATTTTTTGAACTTGTGCTTTTTGATCATCACTAAGACCTAAAGCTTCTAAGCGTGGAGGAAGTTTTGAGGTATTAGCCTCACATTTTTGCATCATGCCTTGACACATCGTGCCATCCATCATTCCACCTTTTGCCATACCGTCTTTCATAGGGCAAGCCAACAATACTGTAGCGCTAAGCGCAAGTGCTAATGCTAAAATCTTTTTCATGATATTCTCCGTGTTTTAATATTTGAATACTGACATGATAGTCTATTTTTAGAGATACTGTACTAATCCAATGTTAACAGGTTCAATCGATCAGGGACAATGGCAGATGTCCGAATTTAAGTAACTCATACGTTTTTGGAGTAGCAAGACGGCCTCGAG
>JAQTOQ010000051.1 GCA_028713245.1 Sulfuricurvum sp.
CCCATTGATCTACCTTTGGCGGTGATACGTGATCCCACAATCCTCCGTTTTCATCATAGGTTACAATGACTATAGACTTCTTCCAAACTTTTTGGTTTGTCTTAATAGCTTCAACGATTTGTCGCAGTTTGTCATCGGCTGCTTTTACGCTCGCATACCCCGGGTGTTGATTCTCAGACGCAGTGGGTTTGAAGAAAACAACGCTGGGCAATTTTCCCTCTCGTAACTCACTAAAAAAAAGCTTTTCGTCTTTGATATGCCCTCTTCCCTTAGTTCCAGGAGCATACTTTGCAAAATACAAAAAGGGATTGTGATGATATTGATAGTTTATAATATCACCCCTTCCTGCCACTGCTTCATCATATCCGCCACTGTACCAACTCCACGTGATTTTCTTCTCACTCAAACGGTCACCGATCGTATCGTAGGTTAATGCCGGCAAACGCATTTTAGGATCACTGTATTTAGCTTTAAAAGGAGGATTCAATGGTTGAATCGTATTGACAGCATGACCCTCGGCCGTCAGTATCCCATCACGGATAATTTCACCATTGTCCGCAAGTTCATATTTAGAAATATTAAATTCATCACCCACATATGGGGTGCGTGCCGCAATCAGCCATTGGTGATTTAAAAAGGATCCGCCAAATGCTGCTGCAAAGAAATGATCGCACAGCGTGTACTCCTTGGCATAACGCCACAGTACACTATTACGCATGTCATGATATCCCATACTCAAACCTTGCGCATCGCTGATCTGTGCAAAACGGTCATTCTTACCCCCATTAATCTGGAGCTGATTTTGATAAAATCGGTGTACCATATCGGGGATGATCGCCTCTTGAGAGACTGTTTGGTCTAATAAAAATGGCTCATTGGCTACACTCGCAGGAAAGCCAAATTTCAACCCCTCTTCACCCAGGGGAATCTGTTTATAAATTGTTCCATTACGATCGCGTTGCAGTGCATACGGTTGGCTTGGATGATCCGAAGTATCCGCTCCCTCAAATCCTCGAAAAAGGTTATCGAAACTACGATTTTCAAGATAAATGACGATGATATGGTCAATCTTCGTATGTAACGTATCCCCTCGTAGCAAGGAGATAAACAGGCACATGAAAAAGGTTATTTTGGACATCTATCGCTCCAGTAAAAAATGACCGTAGTATACTCTATTGTAAGAAGTGATCGTTAATTTTGCTATACTAAATTTCTAAAACAGCCTTACAGGGCTATTCGACTCTCAATTAGGATGAGCTACTAGTATGGAACCGTTTATTTTTGTCATCGTACTACTTTTTATTGGCATTCTGTTACAAAAAACAGATGCGCCCGTTGATTTTTCAAAAAGCCTCAATGTTTTTATTATTTACGTTTCACTTCCGGCAACTGTACTCATACAAGTACCTAAAATCGTCTTGAACATGTCTGCTTTAAGCACCATAATAATCCCATGGCTCTTGCTTCCTATAACGTTCTACATTGTCATTCTAATGACGAAAAATTATCCCACTGACGTAAGGGCCGCTTTGTTGCTTGTCCTTCCCCTAGGAAACACCTCCTTTATAGGGATACCGATCATCAAAACCCTCATTGGACCTGATGCGATAGGTTATGTATTGATGTATGACCAATTTGGCACATTTTTAATGCTCGCATTGTATGGAAGCGCTGTCATCTCTTATTATGAAATTGGAAAAGTTCACAAACGTCTTATACTTAAAAAACTGCTCTTTTTTCCACCCTTTTTTTTCCTCGTGTTTGCTCTATTTTTCGGGAAAATGCCTTTATCAATATCTCCGTATCTGGAAACGCTCGCTTCGACCCTTGTCCCCATCGCCTTGGTCTCCGTAGGCTATTCGCTGCACCTGCGCAGTGAGATCGATTATTCTCTTCTCTCAAAAGCACTTGTTCTCAAACTCATCGTGATGCCTTTCATCGCATTTGGGATTTTATTTAAACTTGGAATCGATCCTATAGCCATGCAAGTGTCTGTTTTGGAGTCAGGGATGCCCTCTATGATCACGGCAGGAGCATTGGCAATCGCTTCAGGATTTGCTCCTGCTTTGAGCGCCGCGATGGTCGGATACGGGATCATTATCTGCTTGGTCACCCTTCCGCTGATTGTCTATGCGATGCAAAGTTTTTTGTAAGATTTTCTATCGCGTCATCGGTACTTCAAAAAGTATCAAATGCGCTTCATTGAGCGCATGAATCACGAAGTTGTCCGTATCCAGCGTTTGCAGCTCATCGCGCCGATACAGTGTGGTATTACAAATCTGAACTTCTCCCTCGATCACCAGGAATAGTCTTCCGTATCCGAGAGGAACTTCATCACATACAATCTCCATACCTGCACTCAAGCGAGTCATTTTGATGTTGGCATCTTGAGCGATTTTCATTGATCTCTCACGTCCATCACCGCTCACCAAAAGCGCCCATATACCTGACATCGAAACATCCCGAAGGTCCCGCTGTTCATAATGAGGGGGCAGATTATGAGCATTAGGGAAAATCCAAATCTGAAATAGCTCCAACGGTTCGTCCGCTGATGGATTGCGTTCTGAATGTTCAATCCCGGTTCCTGCCGACATCATCTGTATCTCACCCGCATTTGTAAATCCATGATGATCCAACGAATCGGTATGTTCAATGGAGCCTTTGAGCACGATGGTGACGATCTCCATATCGCGATGAGGATGCATCCCAAATCCGCTTTGTGGTTCGATAACATCATCATTAATGACACGTAACACTCCAAAACCCATCCGTTCACGGTTGTGATAATCTGCAAAACTAAAACTAAATCGGCTGTGTAGCCAGCCGTGCTCAGCTACGCCCCGTTCATTTGCTCTATGGATTGTGTAATTCATCTTATTCTTCTTCGAGTTGCAAAAACTCCTCTTTGGGTGCTCCGCAATCAGGGCATTCCCAATCTTCCGGTAACTCTTCAAAGGCTGTCCCCGATGCTATACTATTTTCAGGATCTCCTAAAAGTGGATCATAGAGGTATCCGCATCGATCGCATTCATACTTTTTCATCTGAATCCTTTGTAACAAAATAAACATATAGTGCCTACATACACATCATAATAAAATTAATACTTTTAATTACTTAATTGATAAACCAAGCAGTCTGATGTAGAATACAAAGATGAAAAATAGTGTACGCGGTCAATTAATCCATACGATGTTTACTTCCCTCTATCAGGAGGGCTATCATGCCTGTAATCTCAATGATCTGCTAAATCGTGCAGGCTCTTCCAAGGGGGGACTCTATCACTATTTCGGTTCTAAAAAAGAGTTGGCAATGGAAGCTACACAAAGCATTATAAGTGCTTTTATAGAACAATTTTGGACACTTGGATTGGAGCGTCACCGTGATCCGATTGTCGCTCTTGAAGAACTATTAAAAGAACTTCCTCGGGCGAGCTTCTTACCAAATCTACCGTTTGAATTTAAATACGGGTCTCCGCTTAACAACCTCATCCAAGAATTAAGTGCCACCGATGAAGAGTTCTCAACACTTCTTATGAGCTTGCTGGATTCTTGGAAAAAAAGCCTTTGCGATGTCTTTAAACGTTCATAAAAATTACATATCATTCGTGAAGAAATAGATACTCAACAACTTGCTGACTTTATCATCGCATCAATCGAGGGAGCACTAAGCATTGCAAAAGCTCGTCGCGATGAAACTTCATATCACATAAATATATCCGCCTTAATCGCCTATTTAAATACTTTTAAGGTTCTTAAAAAAGCTCCAGTACAAAAAAAACACCAGCCAGTGCGCCAATCTTTATTCTAATAATGAAATATACTACCGATACACGTCGCGGCGTATTGCTTATGCTTCTGGCGTCGTTTTTGTTTGCCCTCACCATGGTGTTTGCCAAACTACTCTCACACTCTATGGGCTCTGTCGAAGTTACTTTTTGGCGCAATGCCATCGGATTAGTCGTTCTTTTAATCTTTATTGCCCGTAAACCGATTCAAAACCGTGGAGGACGCCCATTTACCCTTATGTTTCGTGGAATGATTGGGACGATTGCCTTGCTCACCTTTTTCTATACTATCAGCGCTACCTCGCTTTCCAATGCAATCGTATATGCAAAAACAGAACCGATTTTCACCGCCCTTCTCGCCTTCTTTTTACTGAGCGAGAAGCTTAAAGCACAGTCTATATTCGCAATATTCATCGGATTTTCAGGGGTTGCAGTATTAAGCGGTTTGCATTTTGATTATCTGCATGTTATGGGAATTTTAACCGGTTTTCTCTCCGCACTCGCCTATACCAGCGTACGAAGTCTCAAAGCCCACTACGATGCACGCACTGTTGTTTTATCTTTTATGTTTTTCGGTGTTCTTATCCCCTGTATACTCATGATCGGTGCAGAATTTTACACCTCAAAATTCTTTACATTTGCCCTCAATCCTTTTGTAATGCCTAAAGGCAACGATTGGATTTGGATTATTTTTATGGGGCTTGCAGCGGCATACGGACAACTATTCATGACGCGTGCTTATTTTTACGCGAAAGCAGGGTTGGTCAGTACGGTGAGTTACTCAGTGGTACTGTTCGCCTCACTTTTTGGAATAGTGTTGGGAGATGTGCTGCCAACTGCGATGGTTCTCGCAGGAGCAATTTTGATTGTACTTAGCGGAATCCTTCTCTCGCGAGAAAAATAATGCTATTTGACTTTGATTTTATCTTTTAAAGAATCGCCGATACTGTCCCCTAGTCTCTCAATAGGCATTCCTTTTCTACTCTGCCAACCGGTTCTATTCTGCTCATCAGCAGTATTATTTTTTATTGGCTCTACTGTTTTGACAGGTGCTGGCTCTGGTGGACTTACTTCAGGAGTTTCAACGGAGGTATTCACTTCAGTAGGGATCTCTCTTTTTTGATAATCATAATAAAACGTTTTGTAGAACATGGCCACAGCTGCCAAAATAAGTATATAAATAAAAATTTTCACATTTTCTCCTAGTATTATAAAAGTTAATTGAATGTGTCATTTAACCAACACTATCAAGATAATTAATGCTACAATTGCATTATGATAATGAATGGTACTCGATTTTGGGAAACAAAGCAACTCAATGAGTTCTCTCATGATGAGTGGGAGTCTTTGTGTGATGGATGTGGCCTGTGCTGCCTACACAAATTGCAAGACGAAGATGATGATAACGCTCCAGTTCTGATGACTCGCGTTGTCTGCCACTGCTATGATCTCAGTGCGACACAGTGCAGTGATTATACGAACCGCCATATTAAAGTACGCGGATGCACTGCATTGACCGCCGCGAGAGCTGGCGAATTTGACTGGTTGCCCGTTACGTGCGCGTACCGTTTACGCCACCACAATCTTCCCTTACCCTCATGGCATCCGCTCATAAGTGGCTCCAAAGAGGGTGTTAGACGATACGGTCTGCATGCCCTAAATCCTGTTATGGAAACCGAAGATATCGATTTGGAAGATTATTTGATCCAAATAGAGACCTAATGCAGCGCAAAAACTCTTATTATGATCAATGTTTCTCAGAGATGAAGGAAATGTTCTATCTACCTGATGAAATGTTTTTTGAACTCAATGATGCATTTTTTGAAATTGCTTCTCAACAAATCGACTTTCTACGAACTGCTTTATTACAAAAAGACTTTGAGCAGCTTATTTTGCACTCCCATACCCTCAAAGGAAGTTCCGTATCCCTACGTCATCTGTCCATCAGTCGTACAGCATCTGAGATTGAGAATCATGCAAAAGAAAAAGATGCTTTTGATTATGCGGCATCCATCTATACTCTTTGGGAAGAGATCACTAAACTTCGTAGCCTCTATATGAATTGGAAACCTATTAAGCTAAAATCCCTCGCTTGAGAGTTCCCTATGTCCTCTATATTCTTCGATGTAATGACACAACTCTCTATACCGGTATCACGGTTGATATAGAACGAAGAATCAACGAACACAACACGTCTGACAAAGGGGCAAAATATACCCGGAGCAGACGTCCAGCCACCCTAGTTTACACTGAAATATTAGAGACAAAAAGTGTGGCCTTAAAACGAGAAATAGCCATTAAAAAGATGACAAGAGCCCAAAAAGAAGGATTATTGTTAAATTCGGCGTGCAATATGTTATGATTACGCGATATACGTACAGGGAGCCTTCAATGAATGATTTGTCAAATGGGATAATTGGTGACATTAAAAACAATGAGTGGAGCTTGCTCTTTGCTTCCGCCATCAATACCCAAAAAGACCTAGTCGTCTTGATGCACAAAAATATTCCCATTCTTTTTAATAAAGCCTTTCAAAATTTTGCAGGCGTCTCTTCTGTTAAAGAATTTTTGCGCGAATTTGGCTCCCTTCATGACCGTTTTGTTCCCCATAACTCTTATTTTCACAGTGGCAAAACAGATAGCCCTGATGAGTGGACTATAGCTCTCATGTCCCTGCCAGAGCATGACCGTATCGTTAGTATGTTCAACTCTCGTACAGAACCGTTTGCATTTTCTGTAGGAGTTGATGATTCAGTTCCTGACTATGAAATTGTAACCTTTACCGATATTTCCCAAGACTTCATCAAGCGGATCATGATTGAGAATGATGCCAGCATTGACAAAGAGAGTGGTGCTTATGACAGTGAATACTTTATTCATACCTCTAAAAGCTTCCAAGATGCGGCAGAGTTTAATGAAAAAGCCATCGGTATTACCATGATTGAGCTCATGTCTACTGACCATGAAGCTGAACAATTCTTGCGTGATTTTACGGCAAGTATCAAATGCAGTATCCGCCAAAGTGACATGCTTGTTCGCTGGGAAAAGAAAATATTTTTACTGGCATACCTTGCAAACAGTGCCGAGGACGTTATGGCATTTAGCCAAAAACTACTCATGATAATGCGAAAAGAGCCTTTTGAACAACTCAATTCAATTAGTATGCGTATGGGAGCTACTGTTCAAACTCCAAAAGAAGAGATGACCAGCATCATCAAACGAGCACAAAAAGCTCTAGAACAATCGAGTAATTTACAAGTAACCCTGCTTTAAAAATCACCCCAACAGCTGAAGGGTACTCTCTATTTCTGCTACTTTTAGCTCGAATTCAAAAATTACCAAACAAATAAACTATTATTTAATGCGCTTACCAACAATATCTCCAAAGAAAAAGACATCTTCGAGTACTGCTTTTTCACACAGCCCTTGTGAATCAAGATTTATCAGTAATTCTCCATTACGACTTGCAAATATGCGATCGTTTAAAATGACCTTTAAAAAGCTTCCTTCTTCCATTTCTAACGATTTCTTAATCTCACACAACTCTTCATTTTTTGGATATACAGCATCGATACGTCCATCTTTTTTATTCCCGCCAATCGCATAAAAAATATAATTTTTTTGTTGTTTAGTGTAATTTTTAAGATTGAAAAAAAGGCTCAAAAAGTCATCTTGTGCATAATAATCATTTTTTTCTTTTTCTGGACATGATTTTGTATTTTTACCTTCTACGCTTTGGAACCATACCTCTTTGTTTTCATGATTAAATGTATACGTCTTCACCATTTTATTCGAATTAGTCTGACGCGTTTTTATAAAAACAGAAGGTATAAGCCTACCATCTTTCACAATTCCACGACTCTCATATATCTCTACACGATTATTAGAAAGAAGTTTTGCGATACCTGTTGTTTTTGCACTGACATAAATCCGATAGGTCTGGTCATCATTTTGTTCAAATTTAGTTTCTGCAATCCCCATCGTTTGGAGTATTCCAAATGAGATTTCGTAGGTTGCACTTAAAGCCTTACCGCTGGCAATATGCGTTAACAAGAGTAAAAGCCATAAAATTTTAGTCATTACCCACCCTTTTTTATTGTAAATATTATAGTCAAATTGTGAAGAAATTGTAAATCACACCCCTAAAATCTCCCATAAAGCCCAAACCCCCTAAAATACGTTTATTACTTATGAGGACTCATTTCATGTCATTTACAGCACTCGGTCTCTCACCACAAATTCTACGTGCGATTGAAAGAAGCAACTTTCACATACCAACTCCTATCCAAAATGAGGTTATCCCTCTTGTTCTCTCCCGTCATGATATTCTGGCACGAGCACAAACCGGAAGCGGGAAAAGTGCGAGCTTCGTATTGCCTATTTTACAACTTTGGTCACAAAATATCGGTGAGGGAAAGAGCAAAATCAAGGCACTGATTCTGACTCCTACGCGTGAGTTAACCCTCCAAGTAGCCCAAACATTTCAGTCTATGGGTACATTTTTACCACAAAAACCAAAAGTCGTAAGTATCATCGGTGGTGAGAGTATCGGGGATCAGCTTTTCGCACTCCAAAAAGGGTGCGACATTGTTGTGGCAACTTCAGGAAGGCTGATCGATGTACTGAAAAAGAAGCAGATGAATTTGTCACATCTTCAATTTTTTGTACTGGACGAAGCGGATAAAATGCTGGATCTAGGATTTGCCGAAGAACTCGAACTGATTTTAAAAGAAATCCCTGCCAAGCGTCAAAATCTTTTATTTTCGGCAACCTACCCTCCAAAAATGCAACTGATTGCCTCAAAAATCACTCAAAATCCCATCCAGGTGACCATAGAGTCCGATTTGCCAACAGTTCAGACTATCCATCAGCGCGTCATAGAAGTGAATCATATCAATCGTGGTCCCCTTCTGCGCTACTTGCTCGAATCCGAAAAATGGGAGCAAGTGCTCGTCTTTATGGCCAATAAAAGAGCCACTGACAATATCGCCGCGAAGTTTAAAAAGTATGGTTTTTTAGCAGAATCATTTCATGGGGATTTAGTACAAGAGGATCGTAACTATACTCTCGATGCCTTCAAAGCTAAAAAAATTCGCATACTCTTCGCCACTGATATCGCTGCGCGCGGTCTGGACATTGACAATATCACCTGCGTCATCAACTTCGATCTACCGCGATCTCCTGCAGACTACATCCACCGCATAGGACGTACAGGAAGAGCAGGAAAAGCAGGGCTTGCCGTCTCTTTTATCGATCATGAAGATATAAACCATTTTACCCTCATCGAAAGACGCTCACAAATAAAACTCCCAAGAGAACAGATTAAAGGATTTGAACTGACAGGCAATGCCCCTACAAAAGTAAAAGGGCCCGAACCTGTAAAAGGTCAAGGAAAAAGCAAGAAAGATAAACTTAGGGAGCAAGCGGCGATAGTTCCCATGTCATAGGGTATGTAAGTGCACTTTTTCACTAGTGAGCTTCTCTATTTCTCCAAAAACGTGTAAATTCATGAGCAGGTATCGGTTTAGACAAGAAATACCCTTGTATCTCTTCGCACCCTTCCCTGTGTAAGAAATCGAGCTGCTCCTTGGTTTCAACGCCTTCAGCAATGGTTGTTAGCCCAAGTGCTTTTCCCATAGCGATAATTGCCCTGACTAGGCTGGCATCACTTTTATCAACAAGCACATCACGCACAAAAGACTGATCAATTTTCAGTTTGTCGATAGGAAAAAGTTTTAGATAGCTCAAAGAGGAGTAGCCCGTTCCAAAATCATCCAGAGAAATTTTAATACCTGCTTGTTTGAAAATATTTAAAGTTTCAAACACCATAAGTGTATTTTCTGCAAAGATACTTTCAGTGAGTTCTAGTTCAATGAAGCTAGTTTTCACCATGCTCTCATGAATAATTTGTATAGCCCTTTGTGCAAATCCTTCCTCCTTAAACTGGCGGGCTGAAAGATTTACTGCTATAGTAAAATTGGACATACCCTGCTGCTGCCACTCCTTTGCCTGTTTGCAGGCAGCACGAAGTATCCAATCTCCCATGGGCACAATGAGTCCTGATTCTTCCGCAATAGGGATAAATTCAACCGGTGACTTTAACCCTTCTTCCGGATGCTGCCATCGTACCAATGCTTCTGCTCCAATAATTATGCCCGTTTCTAAGTTCATCTGTGGCTGATAATACAGACATAATTCCTCATTCTTAATTGCGTTTCTAAGAGCATTTTGTAGGGACAAAGCCATTGTTACCTGATTTGTCAACTCTTTACTATAGCATTGATGTTGATTGCGCCCCATTTTTTTCGCCAAGTGCATGGCTGTATCGGCATTTCTCAAGAGGTTTTCGGAACTTATATCATCTAAGGGATAGATAGTTGATCCGATACTTAATGTAATAAAAAGTTCATGATCATCAATCTTTATAGGTTCTTTAAACATCTCGAATATGAAGTATGTCATCTTTTCAATATGATGTAAATCTTTTAATTCAGGGACGAGGACTGCAAACTCGTTACCGCCAAATCGAGAGAGTGTGTCACTCTCTCTAATTGCTTCTCTTAGTCTTAAAGCAACAGATGTGATAATTAAATCACCTATTGCATGGCCTAATGTGTCATTAATATCTTTAAGATGGTCAATATTAATAAATAAGATACCCACTAAGGTATTATTCCTATCCGCTTTACGGCAGTTTTCTTCAAGACGGGCTTTGAACAGTATACGATTTGGCAACTCTGTCAGCAGGTCATAGTATCCCATGTGTGAAATCTTTTCCTCTGAACGTTTCTGTTGGGTTACGTCTTCAACCATGGAAGCGACCCCAATTATTTCACCTTTTTCATTTATAAGAGGGGTATTGTGCCATTCACAAAAAATTATATTTCTCTCTTTAGTTCTCATTTCGTTTGTGCTGCGGTAGCCTCCGCTGCCAGATAAAAGTTCACTCCATATTTCAGATGAATGTTCAATAGAGTTTTTAGTCAATATCAACTCCTCGGCGCTATGGCCAAGGGCTTCTTCTTTCGTATATGCGAAGATTCTTTCTGCAGCAGGATTCCAATCCACAACCTTGAAATTGGTATCCCATTCAATAACAGCGAGGGGATTTTGTTCAAAATGGAGGAAAAGTCGTTGGGTCGCTTTTCGTAGCTGTTTTTCTACACGATAGATCAAAAAATTGAAAAATAAGAGGAGTAATCCGCCAAGAATAATTCCTGCTCCAATAGCAAGGAAAAGATGATGGATGTTTTTTTGATGTAAAGCACTCACATTATGAATAAAAAAGATACAGCCGATCTTACGATCATTAGCTGGATTAGGGTCGATCAACGGTAAAGAGGAAACTTGGTAACTATGTTCATCCACTACAAGGTTCATCGTGACTTGCTTTGCCAGATTACATTCCGAAATTTGATTGATAAGAACGCCACTACTCTCAGGCAAAGTCGTGTAGATCACTACAGATTGTGGTAAAAGATTCCATTGTGCTTTACGCCCCATCATTTTCATCCCGGATTCCCAGTCTTCTTTTAGAAGAACCCTCTTGTCTATAATGACATGCAGATCAACATTGGCAATTTCTTTAATATGAGCGTAAAGATGCTCGATCTCTTGCCCCATCTCTACATAGCCAATGAGAGTTCCCTTCTCATACCAAGGGAAAACAACTCGCAGGGTAAAAAGGCCCATCGGGCCTATTTCTATAGCGGATGCGGGCTTAAGGGTTGCCTCTGCTTGCAATAAAGAAAAGCGATCAATTTTATCGCCGTGGCGCTTTGGATTATGAACACGTAAAAAATTAACTCGATTCGCCTGATGGAAATAGAAATGGGTGATATCATTTTTTTCACGAAGGGTTTTAAAATATCGGATGGATTGCTCTAGCAAAGCCTCTCGATCACCCTCAATCATCGCCCGCTTTAAAGCAGGATCAGCCGTGATAATTGCCAGTGCGGCAGAAAGCTTATCTTCATCTGCCTTTATGCCGGAATCCATTGCGCGCTTCGCTACCAACAACTCTTTTTCAATATATTTTTGAGTGTACTCCTTCTCCTGATGAACGTATCCATACACAAATAGTGAAATTAGTATTATTAAAACCACCGAAAG
>JAQTOQ010000190.1 GCA_028713245.1 Sulfuricurvum sp.
TCTCTATTGAGAACTGCAATTGCAAACTGATTAGATATATAAAGTAGTCTGCCTCGTTATGAGGCAAGCATAACTAAGCGGGGCTTTGCTTCGTTAGCGTTTAAATCAAAGTAAAAAAGAGTTATCGATGGAAGAATTAAAAACCCATTATCACTATTTTAGTAATGAAGAGGGAGATGGTTATGAGATTTATAGCTGTGATATACCTGATCTCAAAGGGTTTGGTGAAACCTATGATGAAGCGATGGCGGATCTGCGTAAAAATTTAAAACGATATGAGGAGAAGAGTATGGAAGCACAATCATTGATGGAGAACGCAATAGTAGCATTTGATCGTAAAGATTATATGGTTGCCAAATCGATTTGGGAAGGGTTAGTGCATACCAATACTGATGCGATGGTCAATCTTGGAACTATGTATGTTAAAGGATTTGGAGTAGCAAAAAGCATCTCTACCGCATATACTTTATTTGAGCGTGCTGCATCTATGGGACATGAGACTGCCTCTTTCTATCTTGGCGGCATGTATGAAAACGGTATCGGCGTTACTGCCGATAAAGCTCAGTCCATCCGTTATTACACAGTTGCAGCAGAAGCTAATATGCCTACAGCACAACTCAAACTTGGAATTTTACTCCGTGATGAAGATATTGTCAGCTCAATGAAATGGATGATACGCGCTGCTCATGCTGGGGAAGCACAAGCACATTCACTTCTTACTTACGTGAGTAATATGTCTGAAGCCAACGACATAAATGTCGCATTTCGAATGATGGATGAATCCTCACAAAGAGCAAAAGTTGAAATGGTTATTGCTGAAAACCTCGCTCCGACTCTTGCAAGTGACGGTGGAGGGGTAGAGCTGGTCAATTATATCGCTGGAGATACCCCTGAAATATGGCTCCGATATTTGGGTGCATGTTCGGGATGTCATTTGGGACCAACCTCAACGGCGGGGATGATACTAGAGCAGTTTGAAAAAGTTATTGATAAAAAGATTGTTATTTATCTCTGGTAAGGAGTCTATTATGAACTCATTTTCTGCGACAGTCGAAGAGATTAAAAGTGATCAGTTTTTTAGCTGTATTACTATACGTGTGAATGACACTGATTTGAAACTACTCAAAACAGAAGTACCTAAATGGCTTCATGTTGGCGACGAAGTAGAATGTCGTGTCCAAGAAGCGGCAATTGCAATCTGTAAAGGGGCAAAAGAGGGTAGTGTCTCTATTGAAAATCATATTGGTGGCGAATTGCAACAATTTCGTAAGGGTGTAGTGCTCAGTGAAGTCTCTGTTAATACACCGTGCGGGAAGCTCAACTCACTCATAACGACCGATGCATTCGAGAGAATGGAACTTTGTGAGGGGTGTAATGTGACACTCCTCCTAAAAGCAGTAGACATAAAGCTTATGCCGCTGTTGGATTCAACCTCGTATGAAATATGCAAAGACAAATTGTATCAGGCAAAAAACTGATAATGTTTAGCTAATCGGAGGTATTCCGATGGCATTTAAAATTCAATAAACCTAAGGAGATAGTTATGGCTGTAATGATTACTGATTCTTGTATCAATTGTGATGCATGTATTGATGAGTGTCCTGTAAGTGCAATCGTGAGTGAAGGTGATTCACCGCGTGATGATTGGGAATTTACCTATGTAAAACCTGAAAAATGTATTGAGTGTGTTGGTCATGCTTCTACACCTGCATGTGCGGCTGCGTGTCCTACTGAGGGTTGTATTGTATGGGATATGCCATATACGGCTGAATACAATGATTATTATGTAAACAGTTCTGATTATGTTATCAGTGAATCTAAAAAACGTGGTCTTCTTTCACCGGAAACTGCTCCGCAAACTTTCCGTGATGATATCAGTATTGCAGTGCGTGAAGCACATGAAGCAGTAGCGGTTTAAAGGATATAGTGTGCTTATTGCGTTTGCTTCAACCGACGGTGTCACTGTTAATCAACATTTTGGGTGGTCAAAAAGTTTTGAACTTTACCGTATTACCGATCAAAGTGCTGAATTTATCAAAACATTGGACAGTTCTCAAGACGATATTGAAGACGAACACGAAAAGCTCGCGTATAAAATTAGTTCAATAAAAGAGGCAGATATACTTTACTGCTCTCAAATCGGTCCTACTGCTTCAAAAATGGTATTAGCATCCAAAATATATCCGATGCGTTCTGGAGAAAATGATCGAATCGATGAGACGATTGTAAAACTCCAAGAGCTGTTATTAGGCAATCCGCCACCATGGTTACAAAGAATAGTACACACCACAAAAGACAAGGAGATTTAAACAATGTCTGTAATTATTGATGATACTTGCATCACCTGTGATGCGTGTTTACAACAATGTCCGGTTAATGCAATCGTAGATGATACTGAAAGTCCGATGGGTAATAAGCGTTATTACGTTCAACCAGAGAAATGTATCGAGTGTGTCGGTGTGTACGATGACCCTCAATGTGCGGCGATTTGTCCGAGTATCGGATGTATTACGTGGGATATGCCATTTACCAAAGAGTTCGATACATATTTCCTTAATAGTGAGATGTATAAACTCGGAGAGAAAAACGGTGTCCCTAAGTCTCCTGCCTTCAGGGAGAAAAAATATCGTAAAGATATCCCTCTAGAGATGCGCGGAGTAGGGCATGTTGTCCAAGAAGAACCGAAAGATCTCGAAGAAGTAGGGTGATGAACTCTTTTGCCTCTATCGCTGAAAAGCTCGATACGTTTGCACGTGATTGTGCCGTAACGGTCGCACTTAAAATCAGTGATGACTCATGTAAAATGGATGATTATGGACGGGGATTGTTCATATCATTATATAATGCACTTCCACCCTATCAAAGTGAGATATTTGATGAAAGTGTGCACACTTTGATCCATAATTCTCGCACTCAACCTACTGAACACCTTTTTTCGCAAATCAAAAAAGAGCGTGAAC
>JAQTOQ010000191.1 GCA_028713245.1 Sulfuricurvum sp.
AGCCATACCTCGCGACCGTTAGTTGCGGCAAGCTCAGCCACACCAAGAAGATGGTCGATATGTGAATGGACACCGCCATCGCTCATGAGGGCAATCAAATGCAAACGATTGGAAGATTTTAACAACGTTGAAAATGGGACATTCCGCGCAAAACTTCCATCTTCGAGTGCCAATGAAATTTTAACCAAATCTTGATACAAAACCCGACCGCTTCCGATACTCATGTGTCCTACTTCTGAGTTACCCATTTGTCCCTCAGGCAGTCCGACGCTAAGACCCGAGGTGTCGATTAGAGCGTGCGGTACTTCTTCAAACAACCAATCATAAGTCGGTTTTTTGGCTGCCGTAAAAGCATTGAAATCGTGTTTTGGAGAGTACCCGATCCCATCAGTAATGACTAAAACGGTTTTTTTTCTCAAAACTTCTCCTTGTTTAATCAAACTTTTTGCCGATTATATTAAAATATCACTTTTGCATTGCTTTACATTCCGAACACAAAGAGTCCGCTAATATGTTACACTGGTTATACACAACGTTCGGCATTAACTTATTTCAATACATTACCTTACGTGCGGGAGTAGCTTTTTTCATCGGTCTTTTCCTAACTATGTTTCTTATGCCGCGCTTTATTGCTTGGGCACAAAAATCAAGCCGAGTGCAACCGATCAATGAATACGTCAGTACCCATCAAGGCAAGGCGAAAACTCCTACTATGGGCGGTATCGTCTTCGCTTTTTCAACAATTATCGCCTCATTATTGACCGTCAATATTTCCAATCCGTATGTCATCGGCGGACTTCTTACCCTTGTTTTTTATGCCTACATCGGGTTTACGGATGACTGGGGTAAAATTCGCGGAGCGAACAATTTAGCAGGCCTCAGTGCCCGTTCTAAAATGCTGTTACAGATCTTTTTTGGTCTTGCAATCGGTATTTTTTTAATCACCGTTGCAAAACTCGAAACAGGTTTTTATGTCCCTTTTATGAAAAAAAGTCTTTTTGACATGGGTGATTTCAGTATTGGTTTTTGGGTATTGGTCATTATCGCCACCTCTAATGCGGTTAATTTAACCGATGGACTGGACGGATTGGCAACAGTTCCTTCTATCTTTGCGCTCTTGTCTCTTAGTGTCATTGTTTACATCGTCGGAAATGCTGCATTAGCCCACTATCTTCTAATGCCAAAGATTCCTGCTGGCGAAGTGGTTATTATTGCCATGGCGCTGATTGGATCACTGCTAGGCTTTTTGTGGTTTAACTGTCATCCGGCACAAGTTTTTATGGGAGACAGCGGCTCTCTAACCTTGGGTGCATTTATCGCATATATGGCAATCATCAGTAAAAGCGAAATTTTACTCATCCTCATCGGGCTCATCTTCGTTATTGAAACTATCTCGGTTATTGTCCAAGTTGGAAGCTATAAACTCCGTAAAAAACGGGTCTTTTTGATGGCACCGATTCACCATCACTTTGAGCTGAAACAATGGGCTGAGAACAAAATCATCGTTCGCTTTTGGATTATCGCTCTTTTGTCCAATATTCTCGCCATCATCACCCTAAAGATACGTTAATGCGACACTCAAATATCGCCTGTTTTGGGTATGGAAAAACGACGCGAGCCATTGCAAGAGCATACGGACCGTGTACTTTTTTTGACGATAAAGTTACTAAACCGTTTACGGACGAAGACGGCAATAAACTCAAGCCAACAAGCGAATTTGATACTCGCGCTTTTACCCTTGAAATTCCTTCTCCAGGCTTTCCGCCATCTCATCCCCTCATTCAAGAAGCGACTCATCTCATCAGTGAATACGACTTTTTTACCTCAAAAATGCCTTTTTCAATCTGGATTAGCGGAACAAACGGTAAAACAACCACTACGCAGATGATTGAACATCTCCTTACCGATAAGGGAGCCATCAGTGGAGGCAATATCGGAACCCCTCTAGCCGAAATGTCTCCAGATGCACCACTATGGATTTTGGAAACAAGCTCCTTTAGCATGCATTATAATAAAACATCGTGCCCTAACATCTATGCTCTTCTTCCCGTAACGCCCGATCATGTCAGCTGGCACGGAAGCATGGAAGCCTATTATGAAGCGAAACTTAAACCTCTGTCGATGATGAGAGAGGGCGAAGCGATTATCCTGCCTAAAATGTTTGCTAATGTTCCTACTAAAGGATTTAAAATCGGTTATGAAACCGAACACGATTTAGCCAAGTATTTTGATTTTGACGTTAGCCGTATAAAGTTCAAAGGGGCATTTTTAATGGATGCCCTGATTTCTATGGGAATTGATAAAATCCTCTATGACCGCTGTGACTATGAAAAAATCAACGCTTTCATTCTCGACCCCCATCGTCAAGAAGAATTTCGTGATGCGAGAAACCGTCTTTGGATTAATGACTCCAAAGCAACCAACATTGACGCAACGCTCGCAGCCTGCCGTACCTATGCTGATGCCACTATCCACCTCGTTCTAGGTGGTGATGATAAAGGGGTAAACCTCGAGGAACTCTTTGTTCCGCTCAAGGCGTATGATATTCATGTCTACGCTATTGGATCAAATGCCTTGCGGCTGAAGGAACTTTGCTTGCAATATGCCATCCCCTGTACTCTTTGCCATACGCTTGATGTAGCGGTTGAACAAATAAGCAAGGTTCACACCAGGAAGACAATCGCTATGCTCTCTCCGGCTGCGGCAAGTCTCGATCAATTTAGCTCCTATGCACAGCGCGGAAATCTATTTAAGCAACTAGCAATGGCAACAAAATAGCATTTAAGCTTATTTTTAAGCTTGCGTGGCTACAATTGCAGTCCACAAAACGTGGCTAATTAGCTCAGTCGGTAGAGCAGTAGACTGAAAATCTGCGTGTCCTTGGTTCGATTCCGAGATTAGCCACCAC
>JAQTOQ010000052.1 GCA_028713245.1 Sulfuricurvum sp.
TGGTATACGGCATGTGATCATGCGATTAACAACATGCTTATCGATAATGAGTTTGTCCCTCCTAGTAAAATCACCTATGATCCGAGATTTAGAGGCAAGTATGCCGAAGAGATTTACGAGATGTTGCTGGATACAATTACCCGTGAAGATTTAAACGAGCAAGACAACGATTCCAGGCGTAGTGACGATACACTTGAGGATAAATTGGAGGCTGCACAGCAGGAGATTTTGTCTCAAAACGCGCTGAACAAAGCCCAAGATATGCAAAGTTTACCGGAAGGGCTAGAGAGGCTCATACCGATTATTCCTAAAGGGGTAATCGATTGGCGCACACAGCTGCGCGATACGATTGGCGGCTATTATGTCAGCGATTACACGATTATACCTCCCTCTAAGAAGCTCCTCTATCAAGGGATTTATCTGCCTGGGGTGTATTCACGCCATTTGGAACTTGTCATTGCGATTGACAGTTCTGGTTCAGTGGATGAGGTTTTGTTGACTCAATTTATCGCTGAGATAGAATCGATTACCGAGCTATTTGGCTCATACAGTATTGAGTTGATAGTATGCGATGACCGTGTACGCTCGCATCAAAAATTTATGAGTGGTGAGTTGATCAGCTATACGCTAGAAGGTGGTGGTGGAACAGATTTTAACCCTGTTTTTGAAGCGATCAAGTGGTGGAATGTGGCACCAAAAGTGCTATTGTATTTTACTGATTTGGATGGAAAATTTCCGTTACTAGAACCTCATTATGAGGTATTGTGGATAACACCACATGAAGCAGAAATTCCATTTGGAAGAATGATTGTTATTAAAAAAGAAGATGTATTATGAATCGTGTTCCACATATACTATTGCTCTATTGGATCATTAAAATTGCCTCAACTACTCTTGGAGAAACCGGTGCAGATATGTTTTCGATGACCTACTGCCTAGGGTATGGCAGTACTATCGTGTTGTTTATGGGGCTATTTGCTCTTTTCCTTTTTATCAAATTGAGTATTAAGCGTTATGAACCGATCAGTTATTGGCTGACTTTTACGGCTACGGCTATTGTGGGGACGGCGATTTCGGATTACATCGACCGTACCTTGGAATTCGGATATGCCATTGGCTCTGCCTTATTAGTGAGCATATTGTTATTAACGTTATGGGCATGGTATAAACATGAAAAAAGTATCAATGTCGAGTACATAACTAATACAACATCAGAAATCTATTACTGGCTTGCTTTTTTGATTGCCAACACACTGGGAACTGCGGCAGGTGACTTTTTGGCCGATGATCTTGGATTTGGATTTGCTCAGAGTGCGGTTATGATTAGCGGCGTATTGATGTTCCTTGCAATACTGAATTTTTATACCAAAGTCTCTAAAACGCTATTGTTTTGGTTAGCATTTGTACTAACTCGACCGTTTGGGGCAACGTTTGGTGACTTGCTTACAAAGACTCATGAACATGGCGGACTTGATCTGGGAACGGTTGGATCATCGCTCTTTTTTGGAGTTGTTTTGATTTTAGCGGTTATCAAAGAAGTGAGGATTGAGAAAACTAGATGATTGAAAACGCATTAAAAATTTTAGAAAATTCGAATCTTTTTATCACAGGGGGGGCAGGTTCGGGCAAGACGACCCTGACACGGGCTATTATCGAACATGCGAATGCCCATGGAAAGAAAGTAGCCTCTCTCGCCTCTACGGGTATGGCGGCGACGCTCATCGGTGGTCAAACTCTGCACAGTTTTTTTGATTTGGGGATTGCGAATTCACAAGAGGAGTTGGAGCGTAACGGCAAGTTAGAGTGCTCTAAAAAGGTGCACAAACTGATTCACTCTATGCTCCTCATCGTCATCGATGAAATCTCGATGGTTGGAGCTGCGGTGCTGGACATGATACGTCTTCGGCTCTTGCAGGGAGAATTTAACGGAAAGCTGGTTGTCATTGGTGATTTTTTACAGCTTCCCCCTGTGGTGAGAGGAAATGAGATGATTTATTTTGCGTTCGAATCGCCTAGCTGGGAACGTTTTAGTTTTGAAACCATCCATTTGAAAGGCTCTTTTCGTACCCATGAAGAAGAGTTTTTGAGTCTATTGGAAAAAGTACGGCATGCATCGATTTCCCAGGAAGAATCAGATTCTTTGGCTGCGTTGGTACGCCCTCTTCCTGAAGATAAAAGTACAATTACCCTGCTTTACGGTAAAAATATCAGTGCCCAAAACCATAACCGTGCTCAGTTAGCTCATCTGCATGGAGATGAAATTGAGATTTCTACCCATGTCACGGTTCATGATAAAAAAATGCAAGATCGCGATGTTGAACGGTTTATGACCGAAAGTCGTATTGAATCTGTCATGGTGCTAAAAGTTGGAGCGCCTATTCTCTTCACCCGTAATGCCTGGAACTATTACAACGGTGAGCGCGGACGGATCGCGTCAATCGAAGACGATACCGTATGGGTCAAAAAAGAAGACGGAAAGAGTGTGAAAGTAGAGAGGGTTGAGACGACTAAGACACGTTGGATTGAAAAGGGAAAGGTTATGAACGAAGAGAAACTCATGACATTGAGCCAATTCCCCGTCACGCTCGCATTTGCCATCACAATCCATAAATCACAAGGGATGAGTTTAAGTGACTATGTGATCGAGACGAATGAAATCTTCGCCCCCTCACAGTTTTATGTGGCGCTTTCACGCTCAATCTCTGCCCATCGGGTGACGTTGACAAAACCAAACCGTTCATGGGAACGGCTTTGTTTTATTCATCCTAAAGCACTAAATTTCGTAAAGACAATAGTCTCAAACCGCTAACTGCTAAGGGTAGCAATTTGTTTAGCTTGCTTGTCATCTAAATACTTGACGATTGTATCAATGACGGCTGTCCCTTGGTCAAAATAAAAATCAGGTCCAAGAGTAATGACGTGTCGGTTGATGACTTCATCTTGACTAAGCTGTATATAGTGTTGAATTGAATTGAAGGTATGCTTCATAGATTCTTTTTCGGTTGAAGAAGCGGTATCATTTTGTTCCATAGCATGTTGCAGCTGATTGATTTGTGCAATTAAGGAAATGAGTTCTTGATTTTCCTCAGGGGTAGCTTTTCCATGTGCTGCACAACCAGAGCCTAATCCTCTAAGCTTACCTATATTTTCAATCAACGGAAAAGCGATGGTAGATATAGCTTTGTAGTGTGGATCATTTTGCACCATTTTCTTTTCAAGATTTTCCCCAATATGAATAGCGGAAGCAATAATCTTGGAATATTTTGCAAATACACTTTTTGGATCTTCTTTAAAAGCATTGTTGTCGAGATTTGTAATTTCTGAAATAAGTTGTTTTTGCTCAGGGGTATTAAGCAAGTTGTTACGTTCATAGGTTTCCATTTCTTTAATGGCTTGACCAGTCTTCTCGCGTTGGGCATATACCAACAGTTGCGCGGATAGATTACCATTAAGATAGCTATTAGTTAGCCCTCGTGTTTTTTGGGAGGCTAAAATAAAGGACTCAAGAGAGTTAAGATAATGAATATTATCAATCGTTTTGTGTGCAGTCTGAACTTTGAAATAGTAGTAGCTGGATAAAGAGGCAACTACTGCCATAAGCAGTAGTACTCCTATTCGTTTAAATGACATAGGTAAATTCCTCTTATGGACACTTAGAATTTATAGTCGAGTTCAACCCATACTTTATTAAGGTTTTTGTTATTACCAGCTACATCACCGCCATCATAGAAAGCCGCTTTAGCAAGACCGTTAAGCCCTTTTACGCCTGGAATAGCATTGGTATACAGCATATCCAATTCAGTTCCAAGATCACTATTGCCACCCATGGACTTATCGGTTGTGAAATCATGATAGACTACCATTGCTTTGCCTAGACCCGCAGCCGTATATCCAAGAGTAGCACTCGCATCAACCAAACCGCCCGTTGGTGTGGTCAAAAACTTATCTGCCCATCCATTAAATTTGTGTAATGTTGCCAATGGAGTACTGAAAGCTGTCTTCCCATCAGTTCCAGTGGAACCACTTAACACTTCGTATCCTGCGCCGAGAAGAACGCCGCTAACATTGGCAAGAGCATCTAGATTGTAGTAATACGCATCGTTTTGTGCTTTTGCAGTGCCGATGGTTTTAAAAGAAGCATCACCTTGTTTTGCATACTCTGCACGGTAGTTGATTTTTGCTCCGGCTACTGGAACATCACCTGTAAGTGCTAACCCAACAGTATCACTTCCGTAAGAAGCTTTTTCAGAAGAGATCATATAATCATATGCGGTCACCTTGACCATATCATTGACTTTATAAGACCCGTTTAGGATAACAGACTTGCTGTCCCATGTAGGTTCATCAAAGACAGTTGCATAGCCGTATACATATGCACCGGTTAGTGTTAGTCCGGCAACAGAGGTATTTGTAACCGTTACAGCATCCATACTCTGCATCATCTGTCTCCAGTCAACGGAACCGATGAAACGCTGGTTATCAAGATTGACGATTTGGCGTCCTGCTTTGGCAGTTGTTGCACCGTATTTGTATTGGAGATACGCTTGAGTGAAGCGAGTTTGTTCCGGATCGGCAACTACTTCATAACGAGTATCTTTTGTAGGAGACAAATCATTGTATCTTGTCCCGCCAATAGTCTGTACCGTCGTTCCATCTACCTTCATACTTAATCCGTCAACGCCCAAAAGCTTGGCTTCCAAGCCAAGCGTTGCGCGAACCGTATACGCATTAGCTTCCATCTTTCCTGAATCTTCAAGATCAACGTTTTCATAACGCGCACGCACTTCGCCATTGACCTTTGCATCACTGAAGAGAGTGAAATCATTGGCACCAAGAGTGCTAGATAAACCGCCTGCTAGAGAGAGAACAGCAACTGCTGATAATGTAATTTTTTTCATGTATATCCTTTTGTTGTCGTTGTATTGTATCCTTACTATTATCGGCATGTCTTTGACATAGATCAAGTAAAATTTGTTTAATCGTCGTATTTGGCAAATTTAAAGGAGAGAAATTCCACAACAGCGCATTATTTTTTGTCACTTTTGCGCATGATGTGGATAAATCCTGCAAAGACTAAGAGTAAAAAGGACAAAGAAGCAATCAGAGTAGACGCATACGGAAGATCTTTATAATCATGGATAGAGATTTTGAACACAACTAGCAATGCTTCGATAAAGAGGGCAATGATGATGGATACCAAAAAGTTTACGAGTGTTTTGGCATTAAATGTCTCAGTGACGTGTTGCGTTTTTGGTAATACCTCGTGTTCAAAAATGGTTTTCCCTAAATCGAAAACAGCTAAACCAAGCGTTAGCGCAATAACGGGTTTAAATACGGTATCCAGCCCAAGAGGCGCCACACCGATGATATAAGTACCAAAAGTATAGAAGCCATAAAAAACAACAAACAGTCCAAAGAAGATTAGTCCACCACCTATGATTGCATAAGAAGTACGGTTGAGGAGTTTGAAAAAGTTATTTTTTTCAATCAGGTCAAATCGTTCCAACAGTTTACGAACACGGAAATCTAAAAACAAATACCCATTATCCACAGGATAGATGACGGTAATGCATAAATATCTTGTAGCAGTTGAGATGTAGGGCCCGCTAAAATAGACACCATTGTCCAATTTCTCATAATCCACCAAATACGAGCGATCTGCGCCAATGTGATGTTCTTCCCTGGAATTACGATAAATATTCGGAGAGTCTTGAACCATGTGCTCATCGCATTTGTAAATGAGTTCCAGCGAAGGAAAGGTTTTATACAGCTGTTCATGCAGTGTAATATTAAGCGATTTAATGTTGACTTTACCCAGAGAGGTAAGAATAAACTTATCAATCAAGTGAGCATTGGCGCTATAGCTTTTTACTAAATCTTGCATGGTTAAACTCCTTATCTAACGGTAAATTGGATAAGGAATTATAGTTAATAAAGAAACAATAAGTTGATTAAAATATAATCAACTGATGCGACAGTGAAGCAAACGGACATCATCTCTCGAATCGATCAGAATTCGCCGTACACGATCTTGCCACAATTCAGCAAATAAGTTTCTGGTCTCCTCATCAGCGCTTCCAGAAGCTATTTGTGAAAGCAGAGGCCCCATACGCGAATCAGGAATTACGCATGAAGGGTCATACGATAAGATGACTTTTCTTTGCGTGTCAATTCGCTCTAAGGCAATTTCGCCTGCAATATCTGCTTCGTAATTCAGCAGATTACGTCGATCAAAATTTCCAGCCAATCCGTGAAAGCCACTGATGTCTGTGGCTCCTGTGATCATTGAGGCAATATTGGAAATCACCCCGATAACACCATCTCCAAGTTTTCCTTTGAGATGGACTTTTATCGCTCCACGTACAGGAATCTCATCTTTATAAAGGGCGTTCAATCCTTTCATCACCATCAGATATGCACCTGCTACAGTGGGGCAGGAATGTCCTGCGAGTTTGACAACATCTTCGTAGGTATATGTTAAAAGTCCATCCTCTGTCGCACCCAATACTTTTGCTAAGGGATCATACAGGGTAATGCTCGGAACAGTGTTAAAAAAATCAGGTGTTTTCATTATCTCATCCTTGAATTAGAGGCCTCTATTATAGGGTAGATAGGGTAGAAGAAGGTTGACTAAGATCAATCTTTTGAAAATATTTCCGCGAAGATAGAACGATACGAAAAGAGTATGCTAAAGGCTGCCCCGAAAAAGGGGAAAGAGAGATTACAGCTCAGTAGCGTGAGCAGAAAGATACTCAGCAACACCTTCGGTGCTAGCTTTCATGCCAGCGTCACCTTTTGCCCAACCTGCTGGACAAACTTCACCGTGCTCGTTGGTAAACAACATGGCATCGATCATACGAAGCATCTCATCAATATTACGCCCCAATGGAAGGTCATTGACAACTGCGTGACGAACTGTACCGTCAGCATCGATCAAGAATGAACCGCGAAGCGCAACTGCATCACCGAACAATACATCGTAATCACGTGAGATTTGTTTTGTAAGGTCAGCTACAAGAGGGTAACGTACTTGTCCAATACCACCGTTATTTACCGGAGTATTTTTCCAAGCGAAGTGACTGAACTGAGAGTCAACAGATACCCCAATAACGTTAATCCCACGCTCAGTAAATGAATCAAGACGGTGATCAAATGCGATCAACTCAGATGGACAAACAAACGTAAAGTCTAGTGGGTAGAAGAAAAGAACCGCACCCTTTGGTCCAAGGTTTTTGTAGAGGTTAAAATCCTCAACGATTTGGTTGTTACCCAAAACGGTAGTGGCAGTAAAGTCAGGAGCTTTGTTAGTTACGAGCATGCAGTTTCCTTTTTGATTTTAAATTATAGTGGGGTAATTGTAACATGTGAAGTTTAATCATAATTGTACTTCATGTGTTAGCAATCTCCCTAAAGTGTAGCCCGTGCTTTTTTGGTTGCTTCTACCATATTTATGAGGGCCGCTTGTGTCTCCGGCCAACCACGGGTTTTAAGACCACAATCGGGATTAATCCACAGTTGATTGGCGGGCAGGACTTCAAGGAGTGCATAAATTTGTGCTTCCATCTCCTCTACGCTTGGGACGCGAGGAGAGTGTATGTCATAGATTCCAGGTCCTACTTCTTGCGAATAGCCAGTTTCTTTGAAAATACGAAGAAGCCGATTGCCACTACGTGAAGTTTCAATAGAGATAACATCGGCATCCATAGCTTCGATTGTTTTGATAATATCGGTAAATTCACTGTAGCACATGTGCGTATGGATTTGGGTGTCCTTATGGGCTATGGCAGTGCTGAGTAAAAAACTATCCAGTGCCCATCTTTCATAATCTGTGCGATTTTCATATCGCAATGGATACCCTTCTTTGAACGCTGCTTCGTCCACTTGAATCATTTTGATACCGCTGTTTTGTAAATCGTCTACTTCGTCACGAATGGCTAGGGCGATTTGTGTCGCACTCAGTGCTCTTGGCTGATCGTCACGCACGAAACTCCAGTTTAGAATCGTCACTGGACCTGTTAGCATCCCTTTCATCGGTCGTGAGGTCAAGCTTTGGGCATAGACGCTCCACTCTAGCGTCATCGCCTTTGGACGGCTTACATCGCCATACAAAAGAGGTGGTTTTACGCATCGGCTGCCGTAGCTTTGTACCCAACCATTAGAGCTTATGGCGAAGCCGTTGAGCTGTTCTCCAAAATATTCCACCATATCGTTACGTTCGAACTCGCCATGTACCAAAACATCCAAATCAATAGACTCCTGAAACGCTACACAAGTAGCAATCATATCTTTCATGCTTTTATCGTAGGCTTTTTTGGATAGGAGCCCTTTTTTGAATTCTTGACGCACTTTACGAACCTCGGCAGTTTGAGGAAACGATCCTATCGTCGTGGTAGGCAAGAGGGGGAGATCAAAATGATCATGGGCAGACATCTGACGCACGGAAAAGGGATGAGAACGTTTGAAATCATTGGACGTCAATGCACTTAGACGTTTTTTTACCGCTTCGTCCACGCTAGCCTTTGGGTGTACAGGGAAGGTTATTGCTTCTCCAGAGAAAAAAGCTTTGCTTAAAAGTACGAGTTCTCCTAGTTTTTCCTCGGCAAAGGCCAACAGCTCTTTGACATTTGTCTCCAGTTTCTCTTCGTGTTTGAGGGTATACGGAACGTGAAGTAACGAACAGGATGTTCCAATCGTCAATCTCTCTTTGGGCACATAGGTGGCAATATATTCCAGTGTTTGAAGTGATTGTTGAAGATTGTTTTTCCACACATTCCGCCCATCGATGATTCCAATGGTTACGTGTTTAGTGCTTTTTCCTAGTATTTCGAGAGATTCACTATTTTTGGTGCCGTATACAAAATCAAGGACTAAGCCTTTGATCGGAGTATGAACCAGAACCGCAGTAGCTTCATTGGAGTGTTCGAAATACGTGGCAACACTCAACGAGGGAGAAAGCGACGCTAGGCGTTCATAGGCGATTTTGAGTAAAGAGAGCTCTCCCGCATCCGCACCGATAGTCAAAAACGGTTCGTGCATTACGATTTCAATATTCGTATCTAAAGCAACTATTTCACGCAAGAGTTTAGCATATTGTTCCAATAGGGGATCAAAAAGCGTACGTGTAATGACTGTGTCACATCGACTAAGCCCCAGAAATGTAATTGGACCAATCAACTGAATCGCCCCATCAAATCCATTTTCTTGAGCTTCACGATACTCGGTTACGATTTTATCCGTACAGATTGCGCCAAATTCAAAGTCGGTTGTGAGTTCAGGAACGATGTAGTGATAGTTGGTGTTAAACCATTTAGTCATTTCCATTGCAGTATGCGTTGTATCACCTCGTGCCATGGCAAAATAGCGCTGATTTACATCGCTTATGTCGCGAAATCGCTGCGGTTGAGCCCCTAATGCAATCATTAGATCCAAAGTATTGTCATAAAAACTAAAATCATTGATGGCTACTAATGAAACTCCGGCATTACGCTGAAGTTCCCAATGTTTTAAACGAAGCTCTGAGGCAACACTCTCTAATTTATTGATGGAAATTTCCCTTTTCCAATAGCTTTCTAGGGCTATTTTTAACTCTCTTTTTTCACCAATTCTGGGAAATCCGAGCACTGCTGTTTTGTTGTTCATTTGGTTATCCTTTAAGATTAAAATAAGTAATGGCTAAAATGGTTTAAAAAATGAGCGGAGGAGAAAGATCCGTAAAATAGTGTCGAAATAAAAAGCGAAGTTTTGGGCGTAAAGCAGAGAGAAGCAGGGCATTTTTGGCGCGTGTACGAAAAAAGCAGTTACAGTGGCATTGACAACGAGATACCTTGGGTGAAAAGGGTTCAATCGCTTCTAGGAGAAGCTCATTTAGATCGGGAGGAGACTCATCAATAGCATCATCTGTTGAAGAAAAACGGTGGGTATGGCAATTTCGGGTGCGTACAGCATTACGCTGCAATGTGACCATATTGACAGTGGCGGTGATTGCTTGAAGCGAAAAATATTTCCCGCCAAACCCTTTTGCCATGTTTTCCCTCATATTCATTATAATGGCGGAATTATACTGGAAAAATCGATATAATCGCCTTACTCAATTTTTGGAAACACCATGATTACTTTTAAAACACTTTTTAGCATGATGCTTCGTTATAAGCGCTCCCTGTTATGGGGAAATGTGATTGCTATTCTTGCAACAATGATTTCTATTCCTATTCCTTTACTGATTCCAATAATGGTGGATGAAGTGCTGCTCAAAAAAGGAGGAAGGATAACGAGCGTCATTGATAAGTTTACCCCTTTGCATGAGCCGTTACTGTATATCGGCATTGTACTGGTGATGACGATTACCTTGCGTTTTCTCTTTTTTCTGCTGAGTGTTACATCACAGCGATTTTTTATCACACTGTCACAAGAGCTCAGTTTTGCAATCCGTATACAAGCGCTCGAACATCTTAAACACGTTTCGATGAGTGCGTATGAACGTTTGGGAAGCGGAAAGGTTATTACCCATCTTATTACCGATATCGATACGATTGAGCAGTTTTTGGGTGGTGCGCTCTCAAAACTGATTGTTTCAATAGCTACACTTATAGGTGTGGCGGCGGTACTGATATGGATCAATTCTCTTTTCGGAATATTGATCTTGATTTTTCAGCCCCTTATTATGATTGTGACGCGAAAAATATCTGGCAAGGTCGGGAAACTCAAAAAAGAGCAAAACCGCACTATTGGCGTTCTCTCTGATACCCTCACTCAGATGTGTGATCTCTTTGGGCAGATTCGGGCGAGCAACAAAGAGGAACGCTTTATCAATGATGCAATAGAACAATCGAAAACGCTCAAACAAAGCGCAAGTGATTATGGCATCAAAGCGCTGCTTGGGGAACGTTATTCGTATACACTCTTCTTGAGCGGTTTTGAGATTTTTCGCGCACTTGGGTTAGTGATGGTGCTGTATTCGGATTTGAGCATCGGGCTTATGTTCGGGATATTCGGATATTTGTGGTTTATGATGACTCCCGTGCAAGAGTTACTTTCACTGCAATACAGTTTTGCGAATGCTAAAAATGCCCTTTCCAGACTTAATGAACTCCTATCTCTTCCAACGGAGCCTAATCAGCCTGTTTTTTCAAGAGCGCTGCCATCTAGCGGAGCTTTATCAATACAGACCAAAAACCTTGTGTTTGGCTACGATCCAAGCGAGCCGATTCTCAAGGGGCTAAATCTCAAGATTGAAGCAGGAAGCAAAGTCGCTATTATCGGTGCGAGTGGAAGCGGGAAAAGTACCCTATCTCAATTATTGGTCGGTTTTTACCTTCCGACATCGGGTGATATCCTCTATAATGAGATTAGTGTTACGGATATTGGATTTGCGCGTGTACGTGATGAAGTGTTTGTTGTATTACAGCAACCGTTGATGTTCAATGATACGCTTAAGTTTAACCTCACGATGGGGGG
>JAQTOQ010000053.1 GCA_028713245.1 Sulfuricurvum sp.
TGGGCGATGTTATTATTGCTTCTGTTAAAAAAGCGACGCCAACCGGTAAAGTTAAAAAAGGTCAAGTAGTAACTGCAGTTGTTGTTCGTACGAAAAAAGAGATTCACCGTGAAAACGGCTCTTTGATTCGTTTCGACGAAAATGCAGCTGTTATCCTTGATAAAAAACGTGAGCCAGTGGGAACGCGTATTTTCGGACCAATCGGACGTGAAGTTCGTTATTCTGGTTTCATGAAAATCGTATCCCTTGCTCCAGAGGTTGTATGATGGCAAAATTTAATTTCAAAAAAGGCGACATTGTTGAAGTGATCGCCGGTGACGATAAAGGGACTAAAGCAGAATTGCTTCAAGTTATGCCTAAAAAGAATAAAGTAATCGTTAAGGGTGTTCGTGTTGCGAAAAAAGCGATCAAACCTAGCGAGCAAAATCCACAAGGCGGATTCTTGAACAAAGAGATGCCGGTTCATGCATCAAATGTCCGTAAAGTGGAGGCGTAATCATGGCACGTTTAAAAGATAAATATCTTGCAATGAAACCAGAGCTTCAAACAGCTCTTGGTATTGCAAATGTTATGCAGCTTCCAAAACTTGAAAAAGTGATTATCTCAGTGGGTTGTGGTTTCGCAATGAAAGACAACAAATTGATCCAGAATATCCAAGACACGATTAGCAGTATTGCTGGTCAACGTGCATCAGTCGTTGTTGCACGTAAATCTGTTGCGGGCTTTAAAGTACGTGAGGGTATGCCAGTTGGTGTCAAAGTAACACTACGTGGCGCCCAAATGTACGATTTTATGGACAAACTAATCAGCGTTTCACTTCCTCGTATGAAAGACTTCCGTGGTATTCCACGTAATGGTTTTGACGGTCGCGGAAACTATAACTTCGGCCTTACCGAGCAGTTGATTTTCCCTGAAGTTGATTACGATTCAATTATGCAAATCCACGGGATGAATATCACTGTGGTAACATCTGCAACCGCTGACAAAGATGCTTTCAAGATGCTTGAAATGCTTGGCATGCCGTTTGCAAAAGGAAGAGAATAATGGCTAAGAAGTCAATGATCGCTAAGCAACAACGTACACCGAAGTTTGCTGTTCGCGCGTATACTCGATGTCAGATCTGTGGTCGTCCACACTCTGTTATCAGTGATTTTGGTATTTGTCGCATATGCTTTCGTAAGATGGCAAATGAAGGGTTACTCCCAGGCGTTAGAAAGTCAAGCTGGTAAGTCCAGCTCGATACTCCTAATAGTTAGATAAGGAAAATAAATGATTAATGATCTAATCTCGGATTCGTTGACTCGTATCCGAAACGCGGCTATGCGCCGTTTGGATTCAACAACTTTGATGCATTCAAAAGTTGTTGAAGCAGTTGTTGGCATTTTGGCTGACAAAGGTTACATTGAGAGCTATAGCGTTGTTGAAAACGGCGTTAAAAAAAGCATCAATGTTGTATTAAAATACGACAATGGTCGTACAGTTATTAACGAAGTAAAGCGTGTTTCTAAACCGGGACGTCGTGTTTACAAAGGTAAAGATGAACTGAAGCGTTTTAAAAACGGTTATGGTACTATTATTGTTAGTAGCTCAAGAGGGGTTCTTCCTAACGACAAAGCTTTCGAGCTTGGCGTTGGTGGCGAAGTCCTTTGTACGATTTGGTAAGGGGATAAGATGTCACGTATTGGAAAACTTCCTATTTCTATCCCGGCTGATGTTAAAGTATCCATAGATGGTGCTGTTATTAGCTTTGCAAAAGGTTCACTAACGCAGACTCTTGATACAAAAGAGAACTGTAACTTCACATTTGAAGATAACGTTTTGACGTTTGCTACTAAATCTGATGCTCGTGCTGATCGCGCATTCTGGGGTACTTACCGTGCTTTAGCTGCGAATATCATCACTGGTTTAACTACTGGCTACGAGAAAAAACTCGAAATCAATGGTGTTGGTTACCGTGCTGCTGTTGAAGGCGCTATTTTGAAACTCCAATTGGGATTCAGCCATGATATCAACTTTGATATTCCAACTGGTATTGCGATTGCAGTAGAGAAAAACGTTATTAGTATCAAAGGTACTGATAAGCAACAAGTTGGGCAAATTGCAGCTGTAATCCGTTCATTCCGTCCTCCTGAGCCGTACAAAGGCAAAGGTGTTAAATATTCTGATGAGACTATCCTGCGTAAAGCCGGTAAGACATCTAAGAAATAAGGGGCGATGAAATGACAGCTAAAACACTTAAAAATAAATCGGCTAAGCGTCTCCAGCGTAAACGTCGTATTCGCTCTAAAATCTCAGGATGCGCGACTTTGCCACGTATCTCAGTATTTCGCTCGAACCGCTATATCAGCGCTCAAGCGATTAATGACGAAGCAGGGGTAACTCTTGCAGCGGTACACTCAAAAACTTTGGGTCTCAAAGCTAATATCGAAGATGCTGCAAAAGCGGGCGCGGTATTCGCTAAAACCCTAAAGGATGCTGGAATCAATGAAGTTACGTTTGATCGTAACGGATTTTTGTTTCACGGTGTTGTAAAATCATTTGCCGAAGCACTTCGCGCCAATGAAATCAAGTTTTAGGGGCTGATGAATGAATCCAATAAATAGAGAAGAATTTTCAGAAGCGATCGTAAATATTGGTCGTGTAACAAAAGTTGTAAAAGGTGGACGTCGTTTCCGTTTTACTGCTCTTGTCGTCGTAGGTAACAAAAAAGGTACTGTCGGCTATGGAGTAGGTAAAGCGAAAGAAGTTCCCGATGCTATTCGTAAAGCAGTTGATGAAGCGTTCAAAAATCTTACTGAAGTTAAGATCAAGGGCACTACTATCGCTCACGATATCGAAGTAAAATACAACGCAAGTCGTATTTTGCTTAAACCAGCATCTGAAGGTACGGGAGTTATCGCCGGTGGCGCTACTCGTCCAGTACTTGAGCTTGCTGGAATCCAAGATATTCTTACGAAATCTTTGGGTTCAAACAATCCAAACACCGTGGTTCGCGCAACAATCGATGCGCTTTCACGCATCAAAGGATAAGCAATGTCACTCGAAAATCTTACACCTGCTGAGGGCTCTACCCACAGCAAAAAACGTCTTGGTCGTGGCGCTGGTAGCGGTACGGGTAAAACTTCTGGTAAAGGTCACAAGGGTCAAAAAGCTCGTGGAGGTTACAATGAAAAGCGTAACTTTGAAGGTGGACAACAACCTCTTGCTCGCCGTTTGCCAAAAATCGGGTTTACATCACGTGTGATTAAACCAACCGTTATCAATGTTGAAAAAGCGAAAGATGTAGCAGCGCTTACTGAAATTACAATTGAAACAATCCGTAGCGTACACCGTTTGAAAAAATCGGTTGTAAAAGTTAAACTCGTTGGCGCAAGCGCAAAAGATTTAGCTAGCAAAATCAAAGACGAAAACGTTACAACAACTGGTAACTAAGTGAACCAACAGCTTGTAAACAAGATCTTAATAACGATCGGTTTTCTCTTTGTATTCCGTCTATTGGCATACGTGCCAGTACCGGGTGTTGACACTGCCGTAATTGCTGCTTTTTTTGATACACACAAAGCAGATGCGTTAGGTCTATTTAACATGTTCAGCGGTAAAGCCGTAGAGCGTTTCTCCATTATCTCCCTTGGCATCATGCCCTACATCACCGCGTCAATTATTATGGAACTTTTAGCAGCTACTTTTCCGACTTTAGGTCAAATGAAAAAAGAGCGTGACGGTATGGTTAAATACATGCAGCTCATTCGCTATGCAACGATTATTATTACGCTTATTCAGGCAATTGGTGTGAGTGTTGGTTTAGAGCATATGAGTGGTAAAGACGGCAGCAGTGCTATTTTGGTAGATCATACTACCTTCATGATATTAGCATCGGCTTCGATGTTGGCTGGTACGATGTTGATTATGTGGATTGGTGAGCAAATTACCCAAAGTGGTATCGGCAATGGTGTTTCTTTGATTATCTTTGCAGGGATTGTTTCGGCAATCCCAAGTGCTGTTTCGCAAGCTATTACCATGGTTAACACAGGGGCAATGGGCTTTATCTCGGTACTTGCCATTCTTGCGTTGGTAATGGTGACTATATTGGTTATTATCTATGTGGAACTTGGCGAACGTCGTATCCCCGTTACTTATGCGAAAAAAACCTTGTTACAAAATCAAAATAAACGCGTGATGAACTACATTCCGGTTAAAGTGAACTTATCTGGAGTTATTCCAGTTATTTTTGCCTCGGCTATATTGATGTTTCCAGTAACGATTCTATCTAGTAGCACGAATCCGGCTGTACAGTCTATCGCGGATATTTTGAGCCCAAGTCATTATTTCTTTAATTTTCTACAATTTTTGTTTGTGGTCTTTTTTGCTTATTTTTATGCATCGATTGTCTTCAATGCAAAAGATATCGCAGATAATCTCAAGCGTCAAGGCGGATTTATCCCTGGCGTACGTCCGGGTGAATCTACTAAAGAATTTTTAAATACTACTGCGAGTCGTTTGACTTTCAGTGGTGCTATATATTTGGGTCTTATCGCGACATTACCGTGGGTTATTGTAAAGGCGATGGGGATCCCATTCTTCTTTGGAGGAACGGCGGTTTTAATTGTGGTACAAGTAGCCCTAGACACTATGCGACGTATCGAAGCACAGGTTTATACGAGCAAATATCAAACACTTAGTGCGGTTGGCCTCTAAAATGGCAATTGCGCTTCGTAAAGCTGACGAGATAGAAAAACTGCGTGCTGCGAATAAAATTGTTGGCGCAACATTAGAACTATTAGCTTTGCATGCAAAGCCAGGAATTTCACTAAAAGAACTGGACGCAATGGGTGAAGAGTATATCCGATCTCAGGGTGCCAGACCTTCCTTTAAAGGTCTTTACGGCTTTCCAAATGCTGTTTGTACTTCTCTTAATGAGGTTATTATCCATGGTATTCCCACGAACTATATCCTTCAAGAAGGTGATGTTATTGGATTTGATGTCGGGACAGAAAAAGAGGGTTATTTTGGTGATGCTGCTGTCTCTGTAGGAATTGGACAAATAACTGCTGCAGATGAAGTACTCATCGCGTGTGCGAAAGATACCCTCTATTATGCAATCGACATCATCCGTGATGGGATGCATTTTAAAGAACTCTCGCATGCGATGGAGAAATTTATTCTCTCACGCGGTTTCGTGCCGTTGAGAAATTTTTGTGGGCATGGCATTGGTAAAAAGCCGCATGAAGAACCGGAAATTCCTAATTATTTGGATGCACCCAATGCAAAAGCGGGTCCAAAAATTAAGAACGGTATGGTTTTTTGTCTGGAACCGATGATATGTCAAAAAGAAGGCGCTTCCAAAATCCTCACCAATGGCTGGGATGTGGTAAGTACAGATGGGCTTAGAGGTTCTCATTATGAGCATACGGTTGCGATTATCAACGGTAGAGCTGAAATTTTATCCATTTCATAAAGGAAATTTTTATGGCAAAAGATGATGTCATCGAAGTAGACGGAAAGATTGTTGAGGCTCTACCAAACGCAACTTTTCGTGTTGAGTTGCCAAATGGACACGTTATATTATGTCACATAGCTGGTAAAATGCGCATGCATTACATCAAGATCTTACCGGGGGATACAGTGAAAATTGAATTAACCCCATACAGTCTTGATAAAGGGCGAATAACGTATCGCTACAAGTAAACAAATCCTGCGCTTTGCAGGATTTGTTCTTTAATCTACTATAATTGTGTACTTTATTAAAAAGAGGGCACATGTATCGAGAACTTCACCATCCACTAGTTCAAACTCTAATAAATTCCCTCCGAGATAATAGTATTGATGCTTTTGTATTTCGCCATACGATTAAAGAAGTAACAAAATTATTGTTGTATGAAGCATTGCGTGAAGCGCCATTAACCTCAAAAAAAGTACTAACATGGAATGGCGAAAAAGAGTATGCCTATATCAAAGAAGATGATATAGTAGTAGTCTCCGTTTTACGTGCTGCACTGCCTATGCATGAGGCTGTTATAAACACTCTACGTGCTGCTGTGTCAGGGTTTTTAGCCATAAAGAGAGATGAAGTAACCCATAAAAGTGTTCTTTATTACGATCGTGTAGGAGATTGCTCGGGAAAAAAAGTGATATTGGTTGATCCTATGGTAGCTACTGGAGGATCCTTATGTGATGCAATTGAGGTATTGAAAGCAAAAAATGCACAAGCTATCTGTACTCTTAATATCATTGCTTCCCCTGAAGGAATTAGCAAAATACAAAGTATGCATCCGGATGTTGAAATGATTATTGCCAAAATTGATGAAAAACTAAACGATGATATGTTTATTATCCCAGGATTGGGAGATGCCGGTGACAGGGCATACAATACAGTATAAGGGATGATTAATGAGTAAAAAAATTATTTTTATAATAGCGATAGCCTTTATAAGTATCTTTTTATATGCCAATGACGTAGATTCTGCCTCCAATAAAATAACCCGATCAGATGAATTTTGGAGACTCTATACAGATGCATTACGTGGAGAAAAGAATGCTCAGTTTGAAGTAGGTGTTATGTATGAGAGAGGAATCGGTGTTAATTTAAATCAGTTTGAGGCGGCTAAATGGTACGAAAAAGCAGCTATGCAAGGTCATATGGATGCCCAATATAATATGGGGATAATGTATGCCAGTGGACGTGGTGTAGAGCAAAATGACAGGTTTGCGATGATGTGGCTTGCTTCTTCAGCAAAACAAGGAGATAAAGACTCCCGAAAACTTTTATTAACGCTGGTGGATGGGAAAATAAATCCCGATATCAAGACCATCGTCGTAAATAATACGCCAAAAATTGAAGGCAGTTATGTTAAGCCTGTACGTTTTGAGACCAAACATGAAGCATCTGTCTGTGGCTCACCAAGTACGAGCAATTGTAAAGTATTGAAAGAAAAGCAAACATATACAAGCAAATCAAAGCAGGGTAATTATTATAAAATCAGTGGAGTAGTAACTGGTCATAAATGGGAAGACTATGAGGGTGAAGGATTTATTGATATTTCGATGGTAGAGTTAAAGTAACGAGGAAAACTCCTCAAGGTTACTTTATTTGAGAAAGCTGCAGCAATAGTCACTGACGGTTTTAACTTTGAGATGAAATGCGCTATTAGCACTTACTTCAAAGCTCTGGGGACCAGTGATGGTAACCCATGTATCATTTCCAGGAAGCTGTACTTCCATCTCTCCACTCAGAATCTCCATGATCTCTTTGTCTCCGGTGTTAAAAGTATACTCACCTGGCAACATAATTCCTAGTGTTTTCATACTACCGTCTTCAAAATGCAATGTACGACTGGTCACTTTACCATCGAAATAGATATTGGCTTTTTTATCAGCCGTTACGTTTGTGAATTGTGTCATTGGATTCCTTTTTTATTGTAATGGATTGAGTTGTTGTTTGACTTTTTTTGGCAAGTGTGCAAATGGAAATGCAGTATCCGTACGAACTACACCACCTTCGGTAATGGTGACTTCCAGCGCATTGGTATCCCGATTATAACTGACAAGATTGATGAGCATATCACCCTCAATATAGCTAATACGTCGGGCAACGAGGTGTGTAAATGCTGTATGTTTAGGTCTAAATCCCATAAATTCCGTTCTCCTTGATGGTTATTTTGTTACTGTCTACTAGCTCAGTGAGAGCGCTTTTGAAGTTCTTTTTACTCAGCCCGAATGCTTTTTGGATGAGGGCCGCATCACTTTTATAATTGTACGGGAGCATCCCTCCATTTTGTTGGAGCATATCGTAAATTTTTGCAGCTGCGTTACCGGCTTTTGCTTTACCTATCATTTGCAATGAGAGATCGAGCTTGCCGTCTTCACGTCGTTGTTTGACAAAGCCATTTTTGACATCTCCAGTACGCAGGGCTTCAAAGATTTCATTAGTATAGAGCATTCCTTCGTAGGTGTTATCGACAATTGCTTTATAACCCAAAGGCGTTTTTGCAATAATCATAAAGGATACAGGAGTATTAGGGTAAAAAGTTTTAGGTGCATCAATAAGGGCACTGCTGACTTTTTCAGTTCCAACAAGACGATTGGTACGCTCATCCAAGACGATGCGGATGATTCTTTTCTCCCCTACGCTAAACGGACGTTTTTGAAGTGCTTTAGGGACAAAAAGATCTTTAGGCAACCCCCAATTTACAAAGGCGCCGATAGCACTGGTATCAACCACTTCCAAAAAGGCGATTTCATTCAACATTGCTTTTGGCTTTGCGGTTGTGGCAACAGGGCGATCTTCGCTATCGGTGTAAACAAATACTTCGAGCGTATCTCCGATGTGCATAGACTCTGTTACGTATTGGTTAGGCAAAAGGATATCGCTGTCATCCATGGTTTTTAAAAAAAGACCTGGCGTTGTATCGCGATCGATAATGAGGAGATTGATTTCCCCGATTTTTAGTGTTTCATTCATGGGTGACATTATATCGGGTTTTGGCTTTGCGTCATCCCCAATCAAGTCGGGGATGACGAAGATGATTTAGAGCGGATAGAATTTTATTTTAGGTTGTATTTTTGGGCTTTGGGGGTCGAAGATAGTTATTCCTGAAAATTCATTTACAATTTATTTGTATTAATATACAATGCATTGTATGTATATTATAAAGGCTTATTTTGCTTACTTATGGAAAAGAGAAGAATGAACTTCTCAAACAAAGCAGAGGAATCGGATTCGAGGAGATCATTTCTGCGATAGACGCAGGAAAAGTTTTGGATGTATACGATCATCCAGATCAAGCCAACTATGCAGGGCAAAAGATTTATGTAGTTGAGGCCTTGGACTATATCTATCTTGTTCCGTTTGTTCGTAATGATGAAGGGGTATTTCTAAAGACAATCATCCCAAGCCGAAAAGCTAAAAAGTTATACAAAGGAGAAAGCAATGTTTGATGCAGAAGAAATGGTGATTTTAAACGCCCTCGAAAAAGATGAGTTGATTCGAAGCATTGATGCTGATGAAGAAATTGCATTAGCCAAAATGGCAGCTAAAGAGTATTTGTCCAAATCAAAAAATATTACCATCCGATTAAGTCTCGGTGACGTAGCTACGATTAAAAACAAAGCGCAAGAGATCGGTATCCCGTACCAAACAATCATTTCGTCGTTAGTTCATCAATACGCGACTGGAAAAATTCGACTGGAAGCATAAAAGTTCGAGCGAGTACTATTTCGTACATGGGTAACATTATATCAGGAGAGTAGATGCGTATCATCATCACAGGAGCCAGCAGCGGTTTAGGGAAGCATCTGGCGATTGCGTATGCGTCAAGTAACAATGAGTTAGTCCTCTTAGCACGCCGTCAAGAGAAGCTTGAAGAAGTAGCACTGGAATGTAGATTGAAAGGTGCGAAGGTAGATACGATTGTTTCGGATGTGAATGATTTTGAGTTAATACAGACAATCGGGACGCAACTAGCCCAAACCCAGATAGACCGAATCATATTAAATGCGGGAATTTCGCTAGGCCATTCGGCAGGTGTGACCCTCTTTGAGGATTTCCATCGTCTTTTTAAAACTAACTTTTTGAGTATTCACGCGTTACTAGAACCTATAATTCCAAAGATGATAGCGCAAAAATCAGGGGAAATAATTTTTATATCTTCTCTCGCATCGCTGATGTCAATGCCAACATCGGTTTCTTACAGCAGCTCGAAGCGCGCTCTCAATGCGTATGCTGAAGGGTTACGTTATCAGTTAAAACCATATGGTATTGAGGTAATGAACATTTTACCGGGATTTATTGATTCAGAGATGACACAAAAAAACCACTTTAAGATGCCATTTTTACTTTCAACAGACGTAGGAGTGCAGCGAATACAAAAAGCGATTGCGAAAAAAAAGTATTTCTACCCATTTCCGTTGAGATTTTACTTAATGATTAGAGTGGCATTACTGCTTCCGCAGTTCTTAAGTGACAGGATTGTAAACTACGCTAATTTTAAAAAGGGCGAATAGCCTGAACTTCGAGGAATTATCAGATGGTTATCGACAGTGTTTGTACCTACTGCGGTGTAGGATGTGATATTGCTGCGGAAGTTGAAGATAATAAAATCTTAAAAATTTTTGCAAAAAAAGAAGGGGTGGTCTCACAGGGACGCCTTTGTATCAAAGGAAAAGAAGGATGGGATTTTGTCAGTCACGCAAAACGTCTTCGTAATGCACGAGTACGTATATCATTTTTAAATGCCAATGCAGCACTTTTTGCGGACTTGGATATGGACTATCTTGAGCCTATTGACCATGATTTTTATGAGATCAGTTATGAAAGTGCGTATGAAATAGCGGCACGCAAGCTCAAAGAGATTACCGATAAGCATGGTTCACATTCGTTTGCTTCTATCGGTGGAGCGCGTACAAGCTGTGAGAGTGCATTCTTGTTTCAGCACTTTACTCGTAATGTTGTGGGGTCTCCACACGTCGATAACTGTGCACGTGTATGCCATTCACCCTCGCTCAAAGGGATGCGCATGACGATAGGTGAGGGTGCTGTTACCAATCCGTTTGATGATATTTATGAAACCGAATTCATGGTAGTTATGGGTTCCAATACGACTGAAGGGCATCCAATCGTTGCCAATCGTATGCTGGATGTGATCAAGGACAAAGGGATAGAACTCGCTGTCCTGGATGTACGTCGTCTTCAGCTTTCTAAATCGGCAACACACCATTTGAGTATTCCGTATGAATCCAATCTAATGATGCTGAACATGATGGCGTATGTCATTATTTCCGAAGATTTGGTCAATGTAGAATTTATAGCAAGCCGTACAAAAGGCTATGAAGAATATAAGCAGTCTATTTTAGAAGATCCTTATGCAAATCCTGATTTCCTTCTTCAAATACCGGGGTATGAGTCGCTTGCGCAAGAGATTTGTATGGTAGCACGTAAATACGCCACACGTAAAAGTCTTTTTTTCTGGGGGCTTGGGATTACGCAACATTTGGATGGATCGTATGCGGCTATGGCAATCACTCACCTTGCGTTGATTACGGGAAATATTGGAAAACGCGGGGCAGGACTTATTCCTCTTCGTGGACAAAACAATGTTCAAGGGGTATGTGATGTTGGGATGTTGCCGTATTATGCTCCTGACTATCAACCTCCAAAAGAGATTGGGATGATGACTCCTGATTTGATCAATGCAATGCTAGAGGGGGGGATTAAAGCGGTATTTAATATCGGTGAAGACATTGCGCATATCCACCCAAATCAGAATAAAATTCACTCTGCACTCAAAAATCTTGATCTTCTAATCGTTAATGAGTTGTTTGATAATGAAATTACCAAATTTGCCGACATTATTTTTGGTGTCAAAAGTGCTTA
>JAQTOQ010000054.1 GCA_028713245.1 Sulfuricurvum sp.
CGTAGAAGGGGCAATGTCTCTAACAAAGGGATGATCTCTTTTTTATCCCACGTATGATTACCGCCGGTCATAACGTCTATCCCTGACTCAAAAAGCTCTTTCGCATTTTTGAGTGTCATTCCAAAGCCGTGTGATGCATTTTCATAGTTCGCGATAACGAAATCAATCCCCTCAGCTTTTCGTAATTTTCTCAAATTTTCTTTGATCATACTACGACCCGGACGGCCTACAATATCGCCTATAAATGCTATTTTCACTACTATACCTTATCTATTAATAATTTTGAAAGTGTACCGAAACAAAGCTTTTGTATAATTCCCCATGCTAAAGTACTTCAACGGATACAACGAGACCGTAAAAACGCAAGTGCAAGAACTCATCCACAGTGGAAAATTAGGAAGTCATCTGGAAAAAAAATACCCCTATAACCACACCTATACCACCGATAAAAGTCTCTACGACTACGTGATTAATCTCAAAAACACCCATTTTCGCCACTCTCCTCCCATCACAAAAGTCCATTACGATACAAAAATTCATGATTTGCATTCAGCATTAGGAACTCACACTTTTGTTTCGCGCGTCCAAGGGGGAAAACTAAAATCTAAAAATGAGATCCGTATCTCACATCTGTTCAAAAAAGTACCCGAGCCTTTTTTACGAATGATTGTGGTTCATGAGCTCGCACATCTCAAAGAGAAAGAGCATAATAAAGCATTCTACTCCCTTTGCTCCCACATCGAACCCGATTATCATCAGCTAGAGTTTGATGTACGTTTGCATCTCACATATATATCCATTTCTAATATAATTTAATGTACAATAATAGAAATTACAGTTTTTAGAAAGGATACATATCAAATGAAACATCTTTTTATTCTATTTATCCCTCTTCAGCTGTTACTGTTCGCTCAAGATATTGTAATTGATGAACTTTTTCATGAAGAGCTTCCACCGGATATAGTAAGTGTTGATAACCCTACATGTCAAGTATGCCATATCAGCTCCTTTAAAAGCGATAAAAACAGTGACATCAACACTACTTTATCTCAGCTAACAACATCTGTTACACATGGGAGCGCTACTTTAAATTCTTCAACAAACGATTCTTTTTCATTGGCATGCCTGCATTGTCACGATGGAATCTGCGCACAGAATGCTCCGGTAAAATTGCCAGGTTGTATTTCTAAGGATTCGACGAACAAAAATACTATGTATGTAAATATAGAGAGTCACCCTATATTTAACCGTTACCCGTTTGAAAAAAAAGTGTTTAGAGGTATGGAAGAGTCTTTATCTGGAATATGGCAAAAAGCACAAAAGGTGTCCGACATATTACGTGATGGAAAAGTTGTTTGCATCAGTTGTCATGTTCCCCATTTTACAAAAAAAACAGGTTTTCTACGGACATCTATGAAAGGCTCTGCCCTCTGTTTCGGATGCCATAAAAAGTAACATATATCATGATCTTTCAATAAAATTTTACTATTAAAAAAGTATACTTTTCATAGCTTTAAAAGGGGAAAATATCAAATGAAACATCTTTTTATTCTATTCATTCTTCTTCAACTATTACTATTCGCTCAAAAGAGCAACTTGAATCTCACTTTTCATGAAGCAATTCCTTCCAGTGCGACTTTACTTAATAATCCTGATTGCATACAATGTCATCTTGTTTCCTTTGTAGATACCCAAACATTGGATAAAGATCACATGGTACTAAAAACATCGGACCATGGAACCATAATAACCACTGAAATAACTGATCCCTATTCATTGGCATGCCTCACTTGTCACAATGGGAATGAAGCGATAAATGCTCCTGTCACACTCCCGGTATGTCCCTCATCAACACCGGAATTACCCAGCAATATAAAGAATCACCCTGTTTTTAAGCCTTATGCAGGCGGAAGAAGTGATCTTAGGGCACCGGGAGAATCCCTTCCCGGAACATGGAATGATGCGAAAACAGTCAGTGATTTGATGCGAAACGGACAAATTGTCTGCATTAGCTGTCATGTTCCCCATATTTCGAAAGAGAAAGGGTCTCTACGTGCACCAATAAAAGGATCTCTGCTTTGTTTCGGATGCCATAAAAAATAATCCTCTTACTTTCAAAAAGTTTCTACAAATATGTTATCGAACCTCAATATGATCAGCTGGAATTTGATGTACGTTTATGCCTAACCTATATGGATATTTCCAAGAGGATCTGATGTATAATTCGTTGTTAAAATTTAAAACAAAGCGATCTGATTATGATTGTATCAATAACAGTTAAATTCAAACTAATAGTTAAACTAATTTTGGTACCAATTGCACTTTTAAGTAGCACTCTTTTTGCCAATGACTTGCCTAATGGGTGCAGTCGAGATCAAAATCCCAATGAGTTTACGATTCTAAGTTATCATGAAATATCCGATAAAAGTCAAACATTGGATAAAACTTATGCAGTAACTCCAGAAAATTTTGAGCAGCAAATACATTGGCTGATGGATCATGGCTATCACTTTATTAATGTCGATGATATTTTAAAGTATCGAAAAAATGGTAAGCCTTTACCGAATAAAGCAGTATTGATTACGTTTGATGATGGTTATCAATCCGTGTATGCCAATGCGTATCCTATACTCAAAAAATATCGAATTCCTTCAGTAATCGCATTAGTCGGCAGTTGGCTTCAAGCCAAAGAGAAAGCAAATTTTAATGGGTGTATGACTCCACGTTGCCAGTTTTTAAGTCAAAAAGAGATTAAGGAGATGGTGAGTAGTGGTCTCGTAGAAATCGCCAGCCATACCCACTCTTTACACAAAGGAATACAGGGTAATCCTCAAGGAAATCTGCAACCGGCAGTTAGAACCCGTCAATGGCTATGTGATCAACATGCCTATGAAGATGAAAAAAGCTATGAGAATCGCATACGCAAGGACTTGTTGGAAAATAATACTTTTTTAGAACGTTATACAGGGCAAAAACCTCGTGTAATTGTCTGGCCTTATGGACATTACAATATAGAGGTGCGAAAAATTGCAGAGCGCTTGGGAATGCCTATAGGGTTGACGTTGGATGATGGCAGCAATACACGTATCACGCCTTTGTGGGGGCTACGACGTATATTGGTTGAGCATAAAATGACGCTTCCTGATTTAGAAGTCAATATGTGGGTACGCAATGCCAATTATACTGACGATGCCCGCACCACAAAAGCTGCTCACATTGATTTGGATTATATCTATGATGCGGATCCGGTTCAGCAGGAGAAAAATCTGGGTGCTTTGCTTGATCGTATTAAAACTCTAGGTATCAATACTATTTATTTACAAGCATTTGCTGATCCTGATGCCAACGGTGCGGCTGATTATGTCTATTTTCCAAACCGAAATATACCAATGCGTGCTGATTTATTTAATCGAGTGTCCTGGCAAATTGCAACACGTACACAAGTAAAACGCATTTACGCATGGATGCCAATGATAGCATGGCAACTACCGCAAAACAATCCTGCTGTCAATGATACAGTAGTAACATTGCAAGTGGATCCAACCCATCTTAACATGGGATATCCACGACTGTCACCATTTTCACCAAAAGCACGAAAAGTCATAAAAGAAATTTATGAAGATTTAGCAAGATCAACTTATATTGACGGCATATTGTTTCATGACGATGTTACGCTGTCCGACTTTGAAGATGACAGCGAAGCAGCCCATAAGCAATATAAAAAATGGGGCTTATCCGAAAATATCACTAAAATCAGAGCGGATAAAAAACAGTTTCAAGCGTGGACTCAACATAAAACTCACTATTTAGATGCGTTTGCAATGGAATTGGCGCAAATTGTAAGAAATGAGCAACCTGGGCTTAAAACAGCACGTAACCTCTATGCACAAGTCGCTTTGAACAAAGATGCGCAAGAGTGGTATGCACAAAGTCTTCACGAGTCGATCAAAAATTATGACTATACCGCTATTATGGCGATGCCGTACATGGAACAAGCCGATGACGCCAAACAGTTTTATACACAAATAGTAAATAACGTCAAGCAAGAGCAGTGTGGTCTGGAGCGTACGGTGATGGAGTTGCAAACGGTAAACTGGAGAAAAGACAGTGAACCACTGCCTGCAGCAGAATTAAGCAATACTATCAAGGAGCTGCATGAGATGGGGGTTCATCACATAGCATATTATCCGGATAACGTATTTAAAAACAACCCTGATGCTGATACAATAAGAAAAGATTTTACGCAAATACCCTTACGCATGCAGACGTATCATCATGCGCAATAAAAAAGAAGGCTTTTGATGACTTTTGTTATTTTATTGCATTTAATATGGCATTCACTTTTAGGTTTTATATTTTATTACCCACTGTTTATGTCAAGTTTATGGATTGTAGGAGCTATCTTTTTTTATTATAAAAATGAAAGACCCTATGCTGGTCAAATTATTCCCAAACTAAGACCAAATGAAAGCTGGCCGGGAGTGAGTATTCTAATTCCCTGCTATAACGAAGGTCAAAATGCGATCGAAACGATTACCTATGCCCTTAATGTAGATTATCCAGAGTTTGAAATCATTGCTATTAACGATGGCAGCAAAGACGATACCTTAGAAATATTGCTCAATTTAGCCAAAGAGAATCCAAAATTAAAAGTGGTTAATTTGGCTAAAAATCAAGGTAAAGCATTAGGGCTTCAAGCCGGTGCACTATTGGCAAAGTATGAGTATTTGATTGGCATCGATGGTGATGCACTCATTGACAAATATTGTCCCTATTGGATGGTTCAGCATTTTATCCGCTATCCCGAAGTTGCCGCAGTAACAGGCAATCCACGAATACGCAATCGTACCACATTATTGGGTAAAATCCAAGTGGGTGAGTTTTCGTCTATTGTTGGTATGATTAAGCGCGCACAGCGCAGTTTTGGGCGTATATTTACCGTCTCAGGGGTAATCACAGGCTTCAGAAAAGCGGCTGTACATGAGGTTGGCTATTGGAGTCCTGATATGCTGACCGAAGATATTGATATTACTTGGAAACTGCAACGTAATGGTTGGGATGTGCGATTTGAGCCTCGCTCTTTAGTGTGGATTTTGATGCCGGAAACCTTGAGTGGATTATGGAAACAACGGTTGCGTTGGGCTATGGGTGGCGTTCAAGTTATGTTTAAAAATTTCACCGTTTTATTTCATCCCAAACAAACTCATCTTTGGGGTCTCATGGTTGAGCTAATATTTAGTACACTTTGGGCGTACAGTATGGCATTGGTGTTTTTAGTCTGGTTCATGAGTTTGTTTATTCCAATGTCATACGTCATGCCTTCTCATTCACCTATTTTGCCAGATCAAACGAGTATTATTTTAATCGGAGCATGTTTGATACAGTTTGCTGTTAGTAAATGGCTGGATGGTCATTATGATCAAGGTTTGGGTAAAAACTATTTTTGGATGATTTGGTATCCCTTTGCCTACTGGCTGCTCAATTTATTCACCGCTGTAACCGCTGTCCCCAAAGTTTTACTGAGGAAGAAAGGTCGGGCTAGATGGGTTAGTCCAGACCGTGGCGCGCATCAAAAGTTGAATCAAAAGGATTAAAATGTCTATGGAAACTTTAATTATTAATAAACGCCGTGAGTTACCTAAAACCAAAAGATTGATTTGGGATGTTGCAACCATTTTGCTGTGGTTAGGCTTTATCTATTTGTGGAGGCCTGTACTGCATGTATTTTATAGAATTATTACATCAGAAGTACCTGCTGAGGAAATAGCCGATTGGATTTTTGAGAATATTCATAGTGTAACCTTTGAGCATGCTATCGTTGTACTAATTGCAACACCGGTTATCTTGTTTATTTTGTCGAGGTTAAACCGACATCAAGCCCCAAGTGAACATTTAATCTATCATTCCAGTGACTATTCTAATTATTTCAACTTAGATAATGCACAGTTACAGCAATGTGCGAATAGTCAGTTAGTTACCGTTTACTTTGATGAACATGGGCATATTATTAGTTTGGATGATAAAATTTAGAAAAAATACTCCCCTATTTTTTCTTCAAATGCACCAGAGTCTCATAATGTTCGGTATGTGGAAACATATCGAACAATTGCACTTTAACACACTCATATGATTTCAGCCACTCCAAATCACGTGCTAGACTCATAGCATTGCAACTCGAATACATAATATCTGAGGGTGAAACTCTCTCTAACCATTTACACAACTCTTGACCTAAGCCTCTGCGCGGAGGATTTACGATTACTACATCAGGGGCTTTCGAGGTTTCAGTGCTGAAGCTAACCGCATCGAGTGCTTCAAACGTCAATGTCTCAATACCTAATATTTTGGCAGACTCTTTTGCGCAGGCAATTGCCTCACTTTCTATCTCGATTCCAATGACACTGCGTTCAGTATTTGCCACATGCAACGCAAATCCGCCGACGCCGCAAAACAGATCAATAACGGTTTTCGCTTCCAACTCATCCGTCCACTTTGCTACCGTTTTATAGAGCTTGGCTGCTACCTCAGGATTCGTTTGGAAGAAGCTTTTAGGCCGGATAAAGAGGGTGATATCATTGAGCTTTTCTTCTAGATGCATTTCTTTTGTGAGAAAGATCTCTTCATCCCCCTCCAAAATCGCCATGTGTATGGGCTGAATATTAGCCGTAATCACTTTCAATTCTGGGGAAAGCGCTGTTAGTGCTGCTAAGCTACCCTCTAATCTCGGAATAATCCCATGAGATCGCAGCACAAAGCGTAACATCATGGTACCATTATGAGAACTACGCGTTAGTAATACGTATTTGAGCTCCCCCTTTTTCTTTTGAACATCATAGGCTTTTATCCCCAAGGTTCGTAGCCAATTTTGTGTATATTCCAAGACTGTTTGCATACTGATATCGTACAAAGGGCATCCGATTAAACTCACTTCATCAGAAAGTCCCAAGACTATCCCTTCATCTGCGTTAGAAGCCACCATTTTGGCTTTATTACGGAACCCTTTGAGTTGACTAGAAGTTGGTTTTAGCCATTCGCTCACAGCAAAAGGTTCCAATGTTTTATGCAGATTGGCACTCTTTTCAGTTAACTGCTCTGCATAAAACAGATCAATCATCGAACATGAATGGCACACGCGTGTATCGTAGTAGGAACAAAAACTCATCACAGTACCTTTGGTTTTGCAGTACGCAAATAGTGCAGTACTGTTGCTATCAAATCATCGTCATCTTTGCTTTTGCTTTGTAACGTCTCTTTGGAACCATTGAGATACTCAATCGTAATATTTTGATTGTAGTTTCCTACCATCTTGATCTTCTTCTCAATACTTAACAGTTTGATAACCATAATTTCAAAAAACTGCTTGGTAGGATTATCCAGTTTCCCAAAACGATCCCCAACTTCTTCTTCAATCTCATAAATCTCGGTTGGTTCTTCACAATGACTCAAACGTCGATATATTTCAAGACGCAATCGATCTTCACGTACCACCTCATCGCTGATGAATGCACTGACAGTGAGCTTGATGTCTACCTTTGCCCGTACCGTAGTGATTTGATTGGTAAGTATCTTGATCGCATCTTCCAACATACGAAGATACAGTGCGTACCCGATGTTTTTGATATGACCGCTTTGCGCATCCCCTACGAGATTCCCTCCACCACGGATTTCGAGATCATGATGTGCCAACATCGAACCGCTTCCCAGAAAAGAATTTGATTCAAGAGCCACAAGACGCTTTTTTGCCTCTTCGGTGAGGTTGTCCTTGTCGTTAACAATAAAGTATGCATATCCTTCGATATGTCCACGTCCTACACGCCCTCGCAGCTGATGCAAGTCTGCCATTCCAAAGCGGTCTGCCCCATCGATAATCATCGTATTAACCGTCGGCATATGGATACCAGACTCAATAATCGAGGTTGCCAACAATACATCGTATTGGCGGTCTTCAAATTTTTTGAGCTCTTCTTCCGTCACCGCTGCACTAATTTTAGAATGGAGAATCAAGATACGAAGATTCGGTAGAATGGCTTTGAGCTCTCCAGACTTAATAACCATAGAATCAATCGAGTTATGGACATAGAAAAGCTGTCCGCCGCGACGAAGCTCACGCAAGATTACTTCTTTAATCAGCTTCTCATCGTAATTTTTAACAAATGTCCGAACTCCAAGACGTTCACTCGGAGGTGTTAATAGTTCACTCATTGTTTTAATCGAACTCAGAGCTTGATTAAGACTTCGAGGAATCGGTGTCGCACTCATAGAGAGAAGGTGTACGTTATCATAGAGCGATTTGAGCTTCTCTTTTTGTTTGACCCCGAATTTGTGCTCTTCATCGATAATGACAAGACCCAGTTTTGCACAACTGACATTAAACAGCGCATGCGTCCCCACAACACAATCAATTTCACCAAGAGAGAGCGCTTTTAGAGTTGCCGTTTTTTCTTTGGCACTCACAAAACGATCCAGTTTGGCAACCCGTAATCCAAACGTACCCAATCTGGTCTTAAGAGATGTGAAGTGTTGCGAACTTAACAAGGTCGTTGGGACAACCAGCAATGTTTGATAGCCACCACGAGCCGCCGCAAAAATAGCGTTCATTGCCACTTCCGTTTTTCCAAATCCTACATCACCGCTGAGAAGACGATCCATAATATGGCCAGAACCTAGATCAGTGACAATCGCCGCTATCGCACTGGCTTGATCGGGGGTGTAGTCAAAGCCTGCCGCGTTTTGAAAACGGCGCAATTCTCCAGCGTCGACTTGCATCACCGATGCTTTGATCAATGCACGGCTTGCCGCAATTCCGACAATCTCCGATGCAATCTCAAATAGGCGCATGCGGACACTTTCTTTGAGTTTTCCAAAGCTTCCTTTCCCAAGTCGATCCAGTACGGGGAGTGCTCCAGAGGCAATATAACGATCAATCGCATCAAGGTTTTCTACTGGCAGTAGAAGCTTGTCGTCACCCATATATTTGAGGACGACAAAATCTTTGACCGCACCCAAAATCTCTGCTTGTTCTATCCCCTCAAAGATCCCCACACCGTACTCTTCGTGGACAACATAATCCCCCACTTTGAGATCATCCAGCAGAATCGATGTTTTACGGCGACGGCGTTTTTTCTCATGTTTATTGAGAGAAATAATTACCTCGTCTGGACCTATTAGGTTTAAAACAATACCTCCTGTTTTTACCGATAAGCTTGTAAGATCAAAAATTCCTGCCGCTTTTAACTGCATTTCATTGGCTGCGATGATGGTAAACTTTTTCTTTTTATGGACACTGCGTAGTGTTTCCAAGCTTGGAGCAATAAGCTGCGAGTAAAGTACTGCCTCAGGAACAACTTCGCATTCCAAATGTGTTCGTGGCAATATAGGATAATTCATACCATACGATTCATCCAAAAGGCTTTTCATCTCATGAAGACGAAGTACCTTTTTGTCTGACGTAAAGTCAGTCCCCTCATCGCCTAAAACCCAAAAGCCCAAAGATGCAATATCTTTGACAAAACTGTCACTGTTGGATGCTGCAATCTCTTTTTCAAATCGAGTAAATTGTTCCTCATCCAACGAAAAAAATGCACTCGTGACACAAATTGACGCCAACTCTTCACTAAGCGTGCGCTGTGTTTCTACATCAAAGGCTTTTATCTCCTCCACTTCATCGTCAAACAAACTGATACGATGAGGATTTTCTTCACCCGGGATATAAATATCGAGAATATCGCCGCGATGCGAAACTTCACCCTCCATCTCTACCATATCAACAAACGTATACCCCCAACGTAAAAGGGTATGTTTCAGGGAAGTTAAATCAATGCAGGATGCAAATTCGATATCCAGACTTTGCAGTAATTTTTCATCTGGCAAGGGATATAGAAGTGTTTTCAACGGAGAGATCACTAACGGTTTTTTGGAAGCTTTATAATAAGAACGCAGGCCTGCGAAAAGCAAAAAAAGCTCTTCCCCAAACGGGCGTAAATCGTCCATGTACATTGCACGAAAATCAGGAAAAACAACACACTCAATATCTAGAAATTTGGCAACATCCCAAAGTTCTCCCGCCTCTTTTGCATCCTCACACACGATAATATCGCATCGGTTTTTGGGATTGTTTTTTAAATATTCGTAAAATCTGGCTTGTGACATTATGGGTACTTCATCCTCTTTAAAAATGCTTCGGCAACGCTAAATGAACCGAAAACTAGATACTCTTTATCGGGATTTACAGTTTCAAAAGAGCCATAATGTAATCCCAACTCTTCCAATGCACTCTCTAATACGTGCCGCGGAACAACACGTTGTTCTTCTATGGCAATTATTTCAACATTATCAATAATGGGCGTTAAAATACTCAATATACCGTGATAATCTTTATCTGCATATGTGTTATAAACCAACGTAACTTTTTTTCCTTGAAATGCTTGCGCAATGGCACGCGCGGCCAAGGCATTGTGCCCAACATCCAAGGTTACGTTACTGGCAATGCGACTGAGTCTTCCAAAAAGTACATTTTGATCAAACAGTGTCTCTTGGACTTTGTACCCTAATAACTCAAACGCCGCCATAGCAAGTTCACAATTATCCCGTAAATAATCACTTAGTCCATTTTTTGTAGCAAGGTGCAACGCAATCGCGCCTATGCGCGGATTAATTAGCTCTTGCACATTATGTAATTGGCATTTTTTTTCCAAAGCAATCTCGTGCGCTATCTCTTCTACTATTAAATGAGTTTGAACTCCAAGAAGGGCTTTAGACTTCATACTGCGTAATTTTGTTCCGGCAATAGAGTCAATGGTTGAGCCTAAAAATGCCCTGTGATCAAAATCAATGGGGGTGAAAACGCTTAGTACTTTTTTAAAAACATTCGTGGCATCAAATTCTCCACCAAGTCCTGCTTCTAAAACAACATATTCACAACTCTCAAATGCCACCATAGCAAGAAGCGTTGTGTACTCAAAATAGCTCAAAGAGTCTGCTGTTGGGGCATCCAAAAATCCGCCCAATTTTTGATGAGCATTTTCTAGATCGGCATTCGTACTATCTGCACCGTCTATCCAGATACGCTCGTTAAATTGTAAGATATGAGGGGAGGTGTAGTGCCCTGTTGTTTTTCCCAAACGGCTCAAAGCGGTAGCCAGAA
>JAQTOQ010000192.1 GCA_028713245.1 Sulfuricurvum sp.
ATAGATTTAGTAATACCATGCATGGTCAGATTTCCTGTAACCTTTTTCCCTTTTTGTGATGTCATTTCAAACGTCATTTCAGGATAAGTAGCAACATCAAAGAAATCCGCACTGCGGAGGTGATCATCACGTTTTTGAATTCCGGTATTAATTGTTGTCGTTTTAACAGTCCCGCTTAATGATTTCAATTTTCCTTTTTCCAAATCATACGATCCACTAAAACTACTAAAGTTTCCACTTACCGTGCTTATCATCATGTGTTTTACTTTAAAATCTACACTGGAATGAGTCACATCAACCGAGTAAGGTACGGCAAAAAGTGCACTTCCACTCAATAGCATTCCAGCCAATATGACGGCTAATTTATTCATTTTATCCCCTTTTGATTGCAAAATTTCAATGACTATTGTATAGTGTTTTTTAAAACGATTTCTTAACAGTACGTTAATGAGAAAAATATTTAAGGTTTGTTATACTTTTAATTATTTATCAAAGGCCTCTTATGCAACTGTGCGTCGCACTTGATCTCCCTTCCCAAGAAGAGAATCTCGCTCTTATTGAAAAACTTAAAAACTATCCTATTTGGCTCAAAGTTGGCTTACGTTCCTATATCCGTGATGGAAAACCTTTTATCGATGCCATCAAAGCGATTAACCCTGAGTTCAAAATCTTTTTAGATCTTAAACTCTACGACATTCCTAATACCATGGCGGATGCTGCCGAATCAATCATGGGGTTAGGTGTCGATATGTTCAATGTCCATGCCTCAGCCGGACGAAAAGCTATGCGAGAAGTGATGAAACGTCTCGAACCCTATGAAAGCCGCCCTCTCGTTCTCGCGGTCACTGCTCTCACCTCCTTTGATGAGGAGGAGTTTAGCCACGTTTATGAGAAAAACATTGCTTCCAAAGCAGATCAATTCGCACAAGATGCTCACGTAGCGGGACTCGATGGAGTTGTATGCAGTGCCTATGAGAGTTCATCGATTAAATCATTAACATCCGATAGTTTTATCACCCTCACCCCTGGTATCCGACCATTTGGTGAAGATGCAGGAGATCAAGAACGGGTAGCCACAATTGAGATAGCACATGATGAAAAAGTAAACTTTATCGTCGTAGGACGCCCTATCTATAAAGCTACTAACCCTGCTGAAGTTGTTGAAAAAATTCTCAAATCATTATAAGCGGTACTTTAAGGTACTTGTTATCTACTCCTGCGTATAATTACGCCTCTTCAATACGAAGGACGAGTAGGAAAGCGGCTGAATCCACCTCCCTGCTAAGGAGACGTACTGGCAACGGTACCGAGAGTTCGAATCTCTCCTCGTCCGCCACAAGTGCCTATTTTAGGGACTTTCAAAGCCTTTTTAAAAAATCCGTTTTTTTCTTACCTACCCCAAACCCTAACTATATATCGATATTGATCTATCAAATGCTTTGTAATTCTGATCCAAGTATGAGACATAAACATCAAATACCATTTGAGTAGAAGAGTGACCCAAGAGCTGTGCGAGTTCAACGGGTGTTACCAAATTTCTATATAACATATTGGTAGCGTAAGTGTGTCTAGTGTTGTATGGACGGCGATATGGAATATTGAGAGATTGAAGTGATGGTTTCCAATACCGGTCCACAAAAACATTAGTATCACGATAAGGTTCATTGTATTGAGTTTTAAAAAGATAATCATGGTCATGGGAATTATAGAGGTTCTCGATCAATGGGAAAAGTGAGTCGAGTATAGGAATATCTCGATTAGATCCGCGTGTTTTTGGTTCAGATTCTCCAAAGCGTGAGCGTGTGCGGCGGACTTGTAATATCTTGTTTTTTAGATCAATATCCTCTTTTTTAAGTCCAATTATTTCCCCTGATCTCATACCAGTAAAAAAAGCAATATTTAGATAATTTCGATAGTTATCCATGTGAGCTGATTCGATTATGTCAATTACCTCTTGAGAAGTAAAAGGATGAATGGGTGGTTTATCCATTTTAGGAGGACGGATTCGAGAGACTGGATTTTTTTCGATAAGTTCATCGTAAAGAGCTTCATCGAAAATACCTTTGAGAACGGAAATATAGATCCGTTTTGATTTACCCCCAACGTCCTCGATATCGAGCAACCAAAGTTTTATATCAGATGTTTTAATATCGGATATAGGTTGATCTTTGAAGATTGGAAGCAATCGGAGATCTATGATACTTTTGTATTTTTCAAAGGTAGAGTTTTTGAGCTCTCGTTCTTTGAATTTTAGAAAGAGGTTGGCGTAGTGGTTAAAGGTCATAAAGTATTCTCATGACCATAATATAAAATCTGATGCAATGCTAAACGATCCCATTCATAGAATCTTTTTTCATTAAACCACTTCCAATAATATAAATCCATCTCATCACGAGTATCAAAACCGAACTGAATAGGATTATAAATTTCAGAATAAAGACGTTTTTTAAGCTCACAAACCATAAAAGAATCAACAACTTGCACAATAAAACAAATATCATTAACAATAAAAGTTTCACCATGTCGATTACGATCACGTATAGTATAAATTTTAGAAAGGTCATAAATTTTAGGAAGAAATTGTTCATTAAAAGTCATTGTCATACCCCCCAATTATGTTGAAAATAAGTATCAGTAAATTCACCTAAAGGGACTTGATTGCCATCAATCAAACCACGCTTAACCAATTCATTTTGAGTGTGTACGAAGTGATGAGGATTGACGGTTTCCATGTCAATTTTATGGTGAAAATATTCCCAAAGTTCAAGATCGCTCATGCGGACTGGTTGAGGGGTTAGATTGAATACTTCACCGTTTCTATAGAGGAAGTGAT
>JAQTOQ010000001.1 GCA_028713245.1 Sulfuricurvum sp.
GTCTAAATCAACACTGTTACCATCATTTCGTGCCATGTGGCCATCACGGAAGAAGGTAGTGGCTTTGGTATTATTAGATGCTGAAAGCCCATTCAAATGAGCACTATTGGTGTGGCTCATTTGTAACTCTTGTCCTTTTTGAGCGAAAATAGTGGCGCTTTCTTTGGCAAGTGCTTCTTCGAAACGTACATCTCGAGGTCGGTAAAAAGGGGTATCGGCATTTGCAATATTACTTGCAATCATGTCTTGACGCGCTGCTCGATAATCCATAGCGTTTGTCATCAGATCATGTGCTCGTGAGATATTAATGCCCATCCCTTCCCCCTTTCATCTATTTTTGAACGCCAAAGGAATTCATCCCTTTGGCTACGCTTGCCGCTATGGTACTAAAGCTTGCCTCATTGCGAGGCAGAAGTTCAATTAATCTTATCAAGCAAAATACATTCCACTTTGGCTTTAGTGGCTCTTTAATATGGCCTTGCTATACTACTACAAAATTATACAACAAACAAGTCTAAAGATGCCAGATAAAAAATTATTTATTTTAACGACAATTCTTATCACTGTTGGTATTATTTGTTCCTATACCCTTACTGCATATGCTGTTATATTGTTCGATTATAACGCTTTTCACTTTGTTTCTCGAGAGCTCTTGATTGCCGTCATTTCTATTTTATTGATGTGGACGATTTCACAGCTTGATCCTGATGTGTGGCTTCATCCTCTGGGGTTAACGCTCTTTTGGGGTGGATTGGCGCTTATGATTGCGATGCCGTTCCTTCCTTCTTTTTTAGTGACTGAAGTAGGGGGTGCGAAGCGGTGGATCAAAGTCGTTGGGCTGTCAATTGCTCCTGTGGAGTTTTTTAAAGTTGGTTTTGTCTATTTTCTGGCGTGGAGTTTCTCTCGTAAGCTCGGGCATCATGGTGGCATGGGGGTTATAGAAGAACTGAAACGTTTTTTTCCCTATGCCACTTTATTTATCTTAATCATGTTTTTGATTGCTATTGTTCAAAACGATTTAGGGCAGGTTATTGTTTTGGCGTTGACCCTTGCCTTTATGCTCTTTTTTGCCGGTAGCAGTTTTCGCTTTTTCTTGACGCTTATCGGGGGGGCTGTTTCTTTTTTCCTCTTTTTTATTCTTACGTCTCAACACCGTATTGACCGTATCCTCTCGTGGTGGGGTTCGGCGCAAAGTACCATTTTGGCATTTTTACCTGAATCCATTGCAAAACATTTACGCATTGAAAATGCCGAAGAAGCGTATCAAATTGGGCACTCCCTTAATGCTATTCATAATGGGGGGCTTTTGGGAACCGGTTTGGGGAACGGCACGTTTAAGTTGGGCTTTTTGAGTGAAGTTCATACGGATTTTGTCCTTGCAGGAATCGCAGAAGAATTTGGATTTATTGGAGTGTTTGTCGTTACCATGCTTTTTATTATGATATTGCATCGCCTTTTTAAGGTTGCCAATCGTTCTAGGGCGGATACGGATTATTTATTTAGTTTGGGGATTGGATTATTGATTACGTTTGCCTTTATGCTCAATGCGTACGGGATTAGCGGATTGACACCCATTAAGGGCATATCGGTTCCACTTTTAAGTTATGGGGGATCGGCGATGCTGGCGTCGAGTGTTGCTATCGGGATGGTACTGATGATTTCAAAAAAAATACAACCCAAATTTGGAGAGAAGAAGTGACCCTTATTTTTACAGGTGGCGGGACCGGCGGGCATTTAGTTATTGCTCTGTCTTTGGCGCAAGAGGCGCTCGCTCGCGGGCATAAAGTGATCTTTATCGGTTCAACAAGCGGACAAGACCGACAGTGGTTTGGCAACAGTGCCGTATTTGAAGAGACCTATTTTTTAGAAACGACAGGTGTGGTAAACAAAAAAGGGCTTAGAAAACTTGGGGCACTTTGGAAGATATTTAAAGCAGTCTTAGCGTCACGACGCATCATGAGAGCTACGAATGCGGATGCTGTTGTGAGTGTCGGCGGATTTTCGGCGGCTCCTGCAGCTATTGCCTCCTTAAGTCTGCGAACACCGCTATTTATACATGAACAAAATGCGGTAACGGGCAAGCTGAACAGTTTGTTACGTCCGTATGCAAAAGGTTTTTACAGCTCCTATGAAGAGGGAGAAAGCCATTGCGATTATCCGGTCAGTGAGATCTATTTTGACAATGCACGAACACGGGATGCCATTAAAACGGTTATTTTTTTAGGCGGATCTCAAGGGGCAAAATTTATTAACGATTTGGCTCTTGAAAGTGCATTGTGGCTTAATGAACGAGGAATTTCGATCATTCATCAATGTGGTGCCCAAGAGGAAGAGCGCGTACGCCATGCGTATCATGAACTTGGAATCGATGCAGAGGTATACGGATTTACAAATAAAATTGCGCAGCTTATTGAACGAAGTGATTTCGCCGTAAGTCGTTCGGGTGCTAGTACCCTTTGGGAGTTGTGCGCATCGAGAGTTCCTGCTTTTTATATACCATATCCCAGTGCCGCGGCAGATCACCAGTATCATAACGCACGCTATGTGATCGATCATAATGCCGGATGGTGTGAGCGTCAGGGTGATGGGATAGCTAAAAAGCTCAAAGAGGCGATACAGAGTGATATAAGTCTGAAAAGTGAAGCATTGGGGAAACTGATTGCATCAGATGGGGCTAAAAGAATTATTGAGAAGATAGAAGGATTGATTTAGAAGATTGCTTGTATTCCCACTCGAGAGAGTGGGAATGAGTTAAAGAACAACGAGCATATTGACTGTTGCAGTCGTTTCAGCACTAGGCCATGCCAATGTGGTTGGTGTAGCACCAGCTGCACCGGCGTTCCACTGACGACAACTTCCTAGCCCTGCATCGGCTGTACCATCAACCATCGTGTCAATCGCCAAAGCAACATCTGTAGGAACAGCCGTCATATACAGTACGTTTTTATTGGTTCCATTAATTGCTAAAGAATCAAGCCATCCAGTAACCAAGCTAGTAGAACGCTTGCCTTCAACAGAGTATGTTCCGCCATCTGGCGGTACACCTGCACTACCTCCGGTATTGGTAACGGGAACATCAAGCCCAATAGCACGAAGCCTTGCTTGAACGGTATTACTTGTTCCTAAGTTGACGTTATCAAAAGCACCATTTACTATTCCAGCTGGTAATCCACCATTTGCTGGACCATCACCTAACACTAAACCAGTACGATCCTGATATTGGTTAACCGCAATTTGCCACCCTTTAATAAAGGTATTGTAAAATTTCTTTTGCTTAGCACTATTAATCAAATCTGTCCCTTTGAGAACACCACCAATAATAAGACCGATGATAATAAGTACGATAGATAACTCTACGAGTGTAAACCCTTTTCTTTGTGTTGACATGTTAAGATTCCTTTTTGTTTATCTTGAATCATTATATCGGATATTTTAGATTTATTTCAAGATGAAGAGTGAAATTTTGAAAAGATTATTAAAATACTCTATTTATTCCCCATCTGCCCTATGAGATCGTACATCGGTCCCATAAGTCCTACCATCACGAGAGCCATAAATCCACCTACAAAAATTAGAACGACGGGTTCGATTACCTTGCCGATATTTTCGGCGTAATAGTCTACTTTCTCATTGTAGTGGCTGGCGATGAGTTCTAGCTGACTGTCAAGATTTCCTGATGCTTCTCCAACGCTCATCATGCGAAGCATAAAGGGGCTGAAAAGCTCTGTTTTCTTAAACGATTCGGAGAGCTGAAGACCGCGTGAGAGATCATAATGGGTTGCAATAAGAGCTTTTTGAAATACTTCATTTTGAAGGTTGTTTTTCAAGATCTCAAGAGCATTAAAGAGCGGTACCCCTGAGACGAGTGCGAGTCTTAGATATTCGGAGATAAAAGCCATATTAAATCCAGAGACGATATGCTTGATAATTGGTATTTTAAGAATATATTTGTCCGTATGAAAGCGAACTTTTTGGTATTTTTTATGGAGCACTTTAAAAGCAACAATGAGCGCCACTAACCCCACCGCCATATAGCCGATGTAGTTGGTGAGAAACTCTGACGCTGCCATTAAAAATAGCGTGAGAGGAGGGAGTTTAACATTCATTTGTTTGAAAAGATCGGTCATTTGCGGAAGAACATAGAGCATCCATACGAGCATGGCGGCCGAAACAGTAGCAAAAGCGAAGGATGGGTAAATGAGTGCCTGTTTGGCTTTTTTCTTGAGCGCAAGGGTACGTTTGAGAAATTGTGCCCCGCGTTCCAGTGTTGCTTGAAGCTGTCCTGTCTCTTCGCCGATATGGATGAGGTTAATAATCATCATTCCTAATGCTTTTTTATAGGGGATGAATGCAGCCGAGAGGGATTTTCCGCTGTTTATTTCTTCTGCGACGGTGATGAGCATTTTTTTGAATTTCGGATTTTCTGCATCTTCAGCCAGATCGAATAGCCCACTGTATAGAGGCAGTCCTGATTTGATAACGAGGTGGAGGCTTTCGATGAGCTCGATTACTTCTTCAGGAGATACGTTTACTCTGGCTGCTGGGAGAAAGGGAGTGAAGAAACTGGGAACTTCACGAATAGAGAGCGGCGTGATTCGGTGACGGGCAAGATGTTTAAGTAATGCACTGATACTTTCTTCATCGTAGAGACTGTATGAACGATGCTGTGTAGCATCGATACTCCCTACTAAAAAAAGCATTAGAGTACGACCCTATCTACTTCGCTAAATGTTGAATGTCCTTGCAACACTTTGATATGCCCATCATCGCGTAAACTTAGCATCCCATTTTCTCGTGCGGTTTTTTGTATGGTTTGTGATGTTGCTTCCGCTACGATAAGCGATTCTATCTCATCGTTAACTTCGAGTATCTCGATGATGGCAACACGTCCGGAGTACCCTGTATTTTGACACCGTTCGCATCCTACGGATTCATATATTTGATGAGTTGGGTAGGTTTCTAGGAGAAGAGGATGTATACCATGGCGTAATAAATCTTCTTCTAATACCTCTTTAGATGTTTTGCAATAAGGGCAAAGTTTACGAATAAGGCGTTGAGCAATAATGGCTAAAAGACCTGATCCGATAAGATAGGGGGGGATACCTAAATCTCCGAGTCGAGGGATGGTCCCAACTGCGTCATTGGTATGCAGCGTAGAGAGGACGAGATGCCCTGTGATGGAGGCGCGGATGGCGAGTTCGGCAGTTTCTGAATCACGAATTTCTCCTACGAGCATAACGTCCGGGTCTTGGCGCATAAATGACCGCAGTGCAGTATCAAACATATACCCTGCTTTACGATTTACCTGGGTTTGTTTGACGAAACTAAAGCGGTATTCGATCGGGTCTTCGACGGTAAGGACGTTTTTTTCCAGTGGATTTATTTTACGCAATGCAGAATAAAGAGTTGTTGTTTTACCGCTTCCTGTAGGACCTACGACGAGGATAACGCCATAAGGTTTGGCAAAATAGTGTTCGATTTTAGAAATATTAGAGGATGAAAATCCTAAATGGGCGAGTGAAAATAGAGAACTATTACGTCCCAGTAAGCGCATAACAATGTTTTCACCAAAATTGGTCGGCATGGAGGAGACACGAAGGTCGAATTTATCGTGCAAAAATTCGTAGGTAAATGCTCCATCTTGAGGTTTTCGTTGTTCGGAAATATCGAGTTCACTAAGGATTTTTATCCGTGCAACGATTTGTCCATGTAGCTCGATAGGGATAGAATAGTAGTGACGCATGACCCCATCGATACGATAAAAAACGTGGGTTGCAGCGCCTTCAGGTGTGATGTGGATATCGGTGGTTCTGTCTTTGACTGCATTGTTGATAATCAAATCAACCAGACGAACAATGTCTATGGGGAAATGCTCAGAAGCTCTTTTTGCTAACGCACGGATTTCAGCTTCGATTGGATTGGATAGTTGATGATAGTAGATTTGAGCAAAACGTGATATTTTACTTTTATCAGCGATAACGAAACGTATTTGTTTGTGGGTCTCTTTGCGTAAATAGTCGAGAGTCATAAGATCGTTGACGTCTTGAGTTGCGATGGTGAGAATATCGCCATCTACATAAAGGGGGAGAACAAATCGCACCTGCGCCATATTTTCTGGAACGAGCGAGAGGGCTTCTAGCGTTGGAGTAATGGCATCGAGATCGACGAAATCAAGATTGTTTTGGATGGCGGTGGCTTCTGCTATTTCATTGGCGGTAACAAAATCGAGTTCCTGGAGAATTTCTCCCAAAAATTTTGGATTGACTTTTTGGACATCTAACGCAACTTCAATTTGTTCTTCGGTAATAAATCCGAGTTCTTTGAGAAGTTGTCCTAAGGGTTTTGGAGGGGTCATAAAAATCCTTTATTAATTGACTACCAAAGCATATTGGCGAGTTGTTGACATACCGCGGCTGGTGATTTGAATTGTAAAAATACTCGTTCCAGGTGTTGTTTGTGTACCACTTAAGAGACCTGCAGGCGTGAGGGTAAATGCGGGTGCGCCTGCAGGAAAGGCTCCTGCTGTACGGCTGAATGTGTACGTTCCATTGCCTCCATTGCCTGCAAATGTGAGTGCATAGGGAGATCCCACCGCTCCTAAATGGAGAGAAGGATTAGCAAGAGTGGGTACTTGGCAACCGATAGTGGATTGTAGCTCACCTAAAGTCGCTTGTGTGTGAAAGTCATCATACGGGCGTCCGGCTGTGATTGTGTTCCATTGAGGAAAAGTGATAGTATTCCCGATACGTGAGGTTTCAATTTGCATATTTTCTCCGGCAACCGCTAACACAAAACCAACATTGGGAGTGTTGACACCATTGGAATCAGTTGTGTTGAGTAAAGTGGTTTGAAGACCGCAAATATTAGCCTGTAAAGCAGCATCAGAATTATAATAAATAGGGGTATTTCCGGCTCCTACAAGGTTCATACTCGTAAATTGGGCTGCTGTTGGAAGACGGTTATTGTTAATAGCATAGGCAATAACTACCTCTTTTGCTGCATTGAGAGTATTTTTAGCTTCAGTAGAGCGTGCTTTTTCTCCCATAGTCTTCATCATCTGAAAGGCACCTCCCATCAAAAGACCGACAACGATCAAAACCATGGCAAGTTCTATAAGGGTAAAGCCTTTTTTCATTGTGAATCCCTTAGTGCTTGAATTCGTGATTTTGAAGCCGTTCGCAAGGTTTCAAAATCACTTCCTAGCTGTGTAAGTTGAGTGTAAAAATAAATGGCTTGCTTTTTCTCTCCTGATATATCGACACTTCGTGCATAGGCATAAAGGATATGAGGATCTGATGGGTTAGCATTATAGGCCATTTTGTAAAAAGCATTTGAACGTTCTATATTATTTTCTTGCTCAAAAAAGTAGCCGCAGAGCATAGAAAGTTTACCGCTTTTATCGTACGCTAGATAGGGGGATAGAGAAGTATAGAGATCACTGCGTCCTGCTTCGAGCGCCCCTATTCCATAGGAGTAAAGATAATCGTTAATTCCTCGTTTTCCTTCAATCTTTTTTTCTAGAAGGGTAAAAGAGCCTTCGCGGCCGTAAAGATAGGCGAGATTTATAAGAATTTGACGCTCATTCATTCCTGATGCAATCATCATTTCATAATAAATGGTTGCTTGAGTGAAGTCGTGCTGTTGATAAGCTTTTGTGGCATCTACGATAAGCCGCGTTTGAGCTTGTTGAGAGAGTGGTGATGGTATGGTCATTACAGTAGGTGTGAGATGCTGCGCAGAGCTAGATTGTGTGGCATTATTTGGTGATGCAGTTTTTACAGATTGATTTTTTGTATTAGGATAAAGGGTAAAGGAAGAGTCAAAACCTGCTTTTTTAAAATCTCGGATTATCCATGGGAGAATACGGGGGTAAGCAGGATTTTGATAACGAGTAGCATAATATTCTCCTACACGATAAATGTCCACGTATTGGCGATGATAAGCAGGCACTTGTTTAAGAGATTCTATCGCACCCTCTAATGATTTAGAAGAGTGGATTTGTAGTGTTTGTGTTGAAATTGTTTGTTGCGTATTTGGAGGTGGAGTTCCAAAAGAGAGCTCATCGCCACAAAGGGACAGTATTAGAAAAAATACAAATAATGCAGTGTGTCTCATTGCTCTACCGTATTGAGTTTGAGCAAAATGACAAGTTCGTGTTTTTCATCTTTGGTAGAAGTTTGTGAAAAAAGAGCTCCCAAATAAGGGATTCCACCTAGAATAGGGATACTTGAACGCTCATCTTTTTTAACATTACTGATAAGTCCTCCAATGAGTACTAAATCATTGTCTTTTGCGTAGATAATGGTCCCTGCTTCTTTGATACTAATAATAGGCGCAGTGGCAACTGTTCCCGTGGTAGTTGTGCTACCAGTACTGGTGAAGCCTTGGAGGGATTTTTCTCCTTCGATACTTGTGGTAACTGGGACAATATTAAGAATGATTTGTCCATCCTCAGTTATTTTTGGGGTGACACCCAGTGAAAGACCGTCAAGAACATCTCGACGTGTGTATTCGTAGAGAGCTGGAGTGGTGACACCAGTAATAGTTGTTCCAGGGGTTACTTTCAAATCCCAAAAAGGGATGAGTTTTCCAGAGGTAAATAAAGCAGATTGACCACTGGAGACTTTGATTCGAGGGTTTGAGAGGGTTTGGACATCCCCTGCCGTATCCAAAGCTGTCATAATTGCATCGATGTGCTTGTCGCTATAAGCGAGTACCCCTCCTTTTCTGAAGTTTTCGAGTCCGAGGGCTTGTCCAAATGTAAAATCACCGATGGCCCCTGGAAGAGTATTCCAGTCTACACCAAGATCATGGGTATCATTGAGAACCACTTCAAGAATTTTGGCTTCAATGAGCACTTGGCGGGAAGCACTTTTTTTAATTTTTTTAAGCATGTCATTGATCGTATCAAGTGATTTTTTTGTATCAGTGGCAACGAGTGTTCCTGTGAATTTATTGAGAGTGAATTTACCGTTTGGTGTTAATAGCTCTTTGATATTTGTTTCGAGTTGTTTATAAAAATCGTTAGCTTCAACAGGGTTTTTGTAATTAAGAGCAAATTTACCGCTTACACTTCCTGAAGAACCGCTTGATCCTCCTCCTGATCCTAGCATATCTCCACCAAGGCTTGAATCAAATGAACTTTGTGTGTGGATGTAAGGAATGCTAAATGTTCGAGTAGTGTACTGTTTGATGTAGAGCATGTTTCCTTTGAGGGTATACGAACATCCTGAGAGCTCCATAACGGTATCGAGGGCATCTTCGGTCGAGGCTTTATTGAGTGTCAGAGTAATGGTGGTATTTGCATCGACATCGCTATCGATAATGAGATTAAGCCCTGCGCTTTGAGAAATCAGATAGAGGACTTGATGCAAATTTGCATTTTCTGCTGCAAGAGAGATGGTTTTTCCAGTAAAAGGGGAGATATTTTGATAGACGCTTGGCAATACCATCGGGGGGGTAGGTGTATTTTTGGATTGCTCGTTAAACTCTTTTATTTCTCCTGATGCACTAGTAGTGCGTACTTTCTCGCTAAGTAGTTTCGGATTCGTGGGTGGTGAGACTGTATAGCACCCTGTGATAATTAATGCTAAGAATAATGGTGTGATTAGTGAAAAAGTTTTACCCATTGAGAGCCCTTTGCGGTTTGGATGTGTATTTTAGAGGATTCAACGTCGAGCAATTTTACCCCGTTTGTGCTTTGACCAACATGGTAGATTTGATTGTTGATAACGGCAATATTTTGATCGGGAAGTACCATTTGTACGCTCCATGTCGGTGTTAACGATGTGATATTTCCTTCTGCAAATTGGAGTAATGGAGGAGGAGCTTTTAGCCCTAAGTCCCCTTGGAATTGGGTATTGGCATCGATTTTTTGTGCCAAATAGGGTTGATAGAGACGTTCACTAATCCAAAATTGGTTTTCATGACGCAGCCTGATTTTTTTCAAAAGTGATTCATACTCATTTTTATGTTCAGTAATAAAAGTATACGATTCTCTTTTTTCATCAATAAGGGAGATTTGCTGTTGCTGAACGGATTCAAAAAAGTATTGAAGCCTTTGGACTAGCGAATCTGCCGCAAAAAACCATACTCCACTTGCAATAATGAAAGGAGAGCACAGCAGTAGCAGTGATTTATTGTCCAGATGCATTGAAGTCTCCTTGCATTGGTTGGATAATGGTTATTATGCCGCTTATTGTTCCTTCTTTTGAGGAGAATTTTTGGATTTGCAAAAAACCTTTCTCGTAACGAAGAGATAAAAAGTGATCAATATCATCTTGATTTTTAGGGATGAAGGAAAATCCGATATCCATTTTTGCTGAAGTGTCATAATAGATAAATTGAGAGACTTTAAAATTGTAGTTTGATGAATAATGATCGTAAAAATGGATCATATCCAGCTCAGCATTGGTCTTGGAAAGCGGCATGCTTGAAAAATAAGGGATAACAACATTCTGAAGCCATTGATTTGTTGTTTTGATGTTTCGGAGTTCATTGATATTATTACGATCCTCTTGAGTCGCTTGTTTGGTAGAAATGGATTTGTTATCAAACCACGAGATAGACGAAAGCAACAATATACCAAAAACAAGGAGAGTGAACGTGAGCACCCATTTGAGGATCATTGTGATGCTCCTGTATCTGTAGTAGATAGCACTGTACCACCCATTTTTAAGCTGGCTTCAAAGTGTAATGTATTGTAATCGGTTTTATAAGTAGGGATGACTTGCACTTCCTTGATCGTCCCTACTGCATGTCTAAAGTCTTTCTCAAGGAGGTAGAGTTCCATGAGTGTTTTGCAGTGATATTTGAAATTTAATACAAGTTCCCCGCCCTCGGTAAAACTAACTTCCTGTGGCTTGATAAGGGTTAAAACATTTTCAAAAAGGATGAGATCATCGATAAGGTGATGATGTAATGGGGTAGAACTTTTGAGTTGAGCAGTGATTTCTAGAAGTTGTTTATTATCAAGTGCCTTTGTATTACGCAGCGTTTGAGAAAGTTGGATTTCGACTCTATTGTATTCATCCAAAGAATCTTGATAGGCAGCATAAGCTTCGTGGCTTTGAAATAAGCCAAAAAGCATAAAAAGAAAAGCAAAAAAGATAGCAAAGCCACTGCCTAGATAAAACTCCCGTGCAGCTTTGACGCTATTAGGAAGAAAGTTCATGTTTTTATCCAAAAATAGCATACCAATTTCTAAAATAGTATTTTGCGCGAGCTTGGCATCAAGTCCATCTACGATAAGATTTGGGGCTAATACCGTTATCTTTAGACCGGTTGACGCTTGCAATTGTAGCGGGAGGATTTCACCATCCGCAATACTTCCACAAATTGCGATGAATTCAAACTTTGCTTCACGGTATTGTTGATGTGCGTAAGCTACGGTTCGATTGATGTCGCTGATTTGTTCCGTGCTTCGTTCTGTCTCATTATCGGATTGAATAAAGCCGACACGACCGAATAAAAGGACTCCATTATGGACGGCTACAATAAGATTTCGTTTCTCTTCAGTGTAAACACATAAGTAGCTTTTTCCATTGAAAGCGTATTGTGCTAAGGAATAAAGAGCATGGCGTTCCGTACTTATGCGACGAAGAAACGCATGTTCTGGGATGGAAGCGATATGTTCGAGAACATCTTTTTCATAAAGACCCTCATATCGATGGACTGCAATTTCCTGTGTCGCATCAAGGGTAGTATTAAGTCTATTTAGAAGGACTTTGTCGGTAGTTGTCGCCCTATCGTAAATTTTGGCTAAAAGGGCACTTTGTATGGTTGCTTCATTTTTTATAACTTCAGGGAGAGTAATTGATTCTTCGATAATGTTGTCGCTGAAGAAAAGAAAATAGAGATTCTTTTTAGATTTTAAATATTGAGAAACTTCGTAGCTTTGCGTAAACTGTTTTAGAGGAGATACAATATATCTTTTTCTTTTTTCTTTTACTTCAAAAATAGAAGTGATGTCATCGTGAATGCGAACAATAGTGATTGGACCCACGAGACTCCTTGATTATTTTTAGTATTAAAAGCAAGTATTGTACCTATTTTTTAGGCTTTTTGTATCACTTCAAAAGCCCTTTTCGCTATAATTGCACCGCTTATTGTCACCAGCAAGAGACAGTAGGAAGAGAAATTCAAGGAAACCAACATGAAAAACATGTCTGCGGGCAAATATCGCCCTTATCCTCAAGTTGATTTGCCAAACCGTATTTGGCCGACCAAAACCATTACACACGCCCCTGTTTGGTGCAGTGTGGACCTTCGCGACGGAAACCAAGCGTTGATCACCCCGATGAATTTGGATCAAAAACTTTCTCTCTTCTCGCTCTTGCTGAAAATTGGATTTAAAAATATCGAGGTTGGATTCCCCTCGGCGTCACAGGTAGAGTTTGATTTTTTACGCATATTAGTTGAGCAAAATTTGATTCCTGATGATGTTACGGTGCAGGTTTTGGTGCAAGCCAGAGAACATTTGATCGACAAAACATTTGAAGCATTGGCAGGGGTCAAAAAGGCGATTGTGCATCTTTACAACTCGACGTCTACAGCACAGCGCAAGATCGTGTTTGGAAAAGAACAAGACGAGATTATTGCCTTGGCGCTTGAGGGCGTTGAAATGGTGAAAAGCCGTGCAGCAAAGCATGATGGCGAGATAAGCCTGGAATATTCACCGGAGAGTTTTACGGGTACGGAGTTGGAGTATGCGGCACGTATTTGCAATGCAGTTACCGATGCGTGGGGAATCAGTACGACGCGTAAAGTGGTGATTAATCTCCCCGCAACCGTAGAGATGGCAACTCCAAATGTCTATGCCGATCAGATTGAGTGGATGAGCCGTCATTTGACCAATCGTGAACATGTATTGATTTCGACGCATACCCATAATGATCGAGGAACCTCGGTTGCTGCTACAGAACTTGCATTATTGGCAGGTGCGGATCGTGTTGAGGGAACGTTGCTTAGCAATGGTGAACGTACGGGGAACGTTGATATTATTACGTTGGCGCTCAATATGTATACACAAGGCGTTGATCCTGAACTTGATTTCAGTGATTTGGAGACAGTAGTTCAAATCGTCGAAAAGTGTACTGATATGAAAACACATGAACGTCATCCGTACGTGGGAGAGTTGGTCTATACGGCATTTTCAGGTTCACATCAAGATGCTATTAAAAAAGGGATGGAGTATCAGCGGAGTAAAGAAGATTCGTTTTGGGAAGTTCCGTATTTACCGATTGATCCTGCCGATGTCGGGCGTAATTATGAGGGGATCATCCGTATCAATTCCCAATCGGGCAAGGGAGGCGTTGCCTACATCCTAGAAGACAAATTCGATTATTCGCTTCCGAAAAAAATGCATCCTGAAATTGGGGCAATTGTTCAGAAAGTGACCGATCAGGCAGGACGAGAACTCTCCAGCGAAGAGATTTTAGAGATCTTTGAAAGAACTTATTTTGGTGAGCCGCACGATATCGAGTTTGTCGATTATTCGGTACTCTCGGAGAGTGCCAAAGAACACTCCGCCAAATGTGTGTTGGAATACACCCATAACGGCAAAACGATCCGAAGCGAAGGGCAGGGGAACGGTCCGATCGATGCATGTAAGAATGCACTCATGGTAGAGTACTCTCATGCATTTAAAATTCTCTCATACAGTGAACATTCACGAGGAGAACTCTCCAGTGCGGAAGCGGTAGCCTATATCGAAATTCAAACGGATACTCAAGAAAAATACTTTGGTGTCGGATGCGATAATGATATCACAGTAGCTTCTATCAAGGCGATGTTTAGTGCGCTTAATCGGGCGTTTTCTTAGTCGTCATACCGTACTTGATACGGTATCCATTGATCATTGTAGATTCCGCGTCGTAGCACGGAATGACAAGTAATACTTTTCTTTTTCTTCTAATTTCTTTTATTAAACCCTTCTTCGCTATAATCGCGACAATTTTACCCAAATGAGAGTAACCCATGATGGATGTACGTGAAGCTTTTTTAGCCTTTTTTGAATCAAAACAACACGCTCGAGTCCCGAGTTCTCCTCTTGTTCCTGAGGATGCAACATTGCTCTTTACCAATGCCGGTATGGTTCCGTTTAAGTCGATTTTTACGGGCGAGATTCCTGCCCCTGAAAATCCTCGAGCAACCAGTTCACAAACGTGTTTACGCGCAGGCGGAAAACATAATGACTTGGAAAACGTCGGTCATACAGCACGTCATCATACTTTTTTTGAGATGTTGGGAAATTTTAGTTTTGGGGACTACTTCAAAGAAGAAGCGATAGCGCATGCATGGGAGTTCATTACGCAAGTGATGAAATTACCTGTCGATAAACTTTGGGTAACGGTTCATGAGTCTGATGATGAGGCGCAAGTGTTATGGAAGAAACATATTTCAGCCGATCGCATTGTTCGTCTTGGGGACAAGGATAACTTTTGGCAAATGGGCGATACGGGTCCATGCGGTCCGTGTTCAGAGATTTTTGTGGATCAGGGTGCGGGGCATTTTAATGGACCGGAAGATTATATGGGGGGCGATGGGGATCGTTTCTTGGAAATTTGGAATCTCGTCTTTATGCAGTACGAGCGCAATGCAAAAGGGGAACTCAAGCCGCTACCTAAACCATCTATCGATACAGGTATGGGATTGGAACGCGCTGTTGCCGTTTTGGAAGGGGTTCGCAGCAACTACGATTCAACTCTCTTTATGCCGATTATTCGTAAAGTTGAAGCCCTTATCGGCAAGCCATATGATTATGTCAGCGGTGCATCGTATCGTGTTATTGCCGATCATATCCGTACGGTCACATTCTTGCTCGCGCAAGGGACAAACTTTTCGAATGAAGGACGCGGGTATGTTCTTCGCCGTATTTTGCGTCGTGCGGTACGTCATGGCTATTTACTCGGATTTACCAAACCGTTTATGTTTGAAATTGCCGATACGGTTGCCGAATTAATGGGGCAACAATACCCGTATATTGTAGAAAAATTAAATGTACTAAAAGAGCAAATCATGCTCGAAGAAGAGCGCTTTTTCAAAACCATCGCTTCAGGTATTGAACTGTTTAACGAAGAACTCAAAAATACGAAAGCAACGTTTAGCGGTGAAGTGGCATTTAAGCTTTATGATACATTTGGATTCCCTCTTGATTTGACTGAAGACATGTTGCGTGAAAAAAACCTCGCACTTGATACAGCTACGTTTGAAGCGCTTATGAAAGAACAGCGAACGCGCGCAAAAGCGGCCTGGAAAGGTTCGGGAGATGCGGCAGTTGAGGGTGATTTTAAAGCGCTTCTTGAAACCTTTGGGGTTAATGCGTTTATTGGCTACGCGTACACCAAAGCACCGGTTAAAATCCAAGCCCTGCTGAGCGAGAGTTTTCAGCGCGTTGAATCACTGCATGCATGCCAAAAGGGATGGATACTTCTCGAGGAGACCCCTTTTTATGCACTAAGCGGCGGTCAAGCGGGCGATAAAGGTCTTTTGGGTGATAAAGCGATTGTTTTGGATACGCAGAAGTTTCATGGTTTGAACCTTTCTCATGTCGAAACCAGAGCAACGATCAGCGTGGGTGAAACGGTGGAAGCGATTGTCGATCTTTCACGCAATGAGATTGCAAAACATCACTCGGCGACTCACCTATTACATGCGGCGCTTTATGAGTTGCTCGGTGAACATATCTCTCAAGCGGGTTCCCTTGTAGAACACAATCGTTTACGTTTTGATTTTTCTCACCCAAAAGCAATGACGTCAGAAGAAGTCGCCCTCGTAGAAGAGCGTGTGAATCAGCATATTTTTCATGCCCTCACTGGATTGACCAAAGAGATGAGTATCGATGAAGCCAAAAAGAGTGGGGCAAAAGCACAGTTTGGTGAAAAATACGGTGATCGTGTCCGTGTCGTTGATTTTGGCGGCGTATCAGTAGAGTTTTGCGGCGGTACGCACGTTCAGAATACATCGGTGATCGGGACATTCATCATTACCAAAGAGAGCGGTGTAAGTGCGGGTGTTCGTCGTATCGAAGCCGTGTGCGGAAATGCTGCTTATAATGTGTTTAAATCACAGCGTCATTTACTCGAAGAAGTAGAGAGTTCGGTCAAAAATCGTGATATTCTTGCAGGAATCGAGCGTCTCAAAGAGCAAGTGAAGACGCTCAAGCATGAAATGACCACTTTCGCATCAGCGTCCAAAGAAGCGTTAAGTGTTACGATGATGGGTGATACGGCGGTTGTCGTAGCTCAGCTGGATGCAGGCGATATCAAAGAACGTATTGATGAGCTTAAGAATGAACATGAATCGGTTGTTGTAATGTTATTCCAAGTCAAAGAGGATAAAGTGTTGCTCGCAAGTGGCGTCAAAAATGCGAATGCAAAAGCAGGGGACTGGATCAAAGCAATCGCCCCTATTTTAGGTGGCGGCGGCGGCGGACGTCCTGATTTTGCACAAGCAGGTGGAAAAGACCCTGGTAAAATAGGTGAAGCCAAAGAGGCCGCGATTGTCTACATAACAAAGGAATTAACATGAAAGAATTTTTAGTACAGACATTTTCAGATTATCGCACAACGATTATCTTTTTACACATTATCAGTGCCGTTTTATGGGTTGGCGGGATGATTACGATGCGCTATGCGGCACATGCATCATGCAGTATGATTCAAGATCCGAAGCTGCGAATGCAGCGTGCAGCACATGCCCTTAATCGTCTTTTTAACATAGCATGGCCAGCAGCTGTGATATTGATCATTACGGCTATTCTGATGGCCGTTGGTCTTGCTTTTCGTGAAGCTGCGGTAGATGCGAGCGGTAATGTTATTGATGCATACGCCATGAGTTTGTATCAAACAATTCATATTAAAGAAACAATCTGGATCGTTATGGTGATCAATTTGGGTGCTATGATGTACCGACGTGGACAAGCAGCAAAAGCGTTGCTAATTGATGATTTAGCTCGTGCAAAAGCCATGTTGACTCCGATCGCTCAATACATGGTTCCTTTGAATATTGCATTGGGTATTATTGCTATTTTCATGGGCGTGGTTCTTCGTAACGCATATTAATGCTACGACTTTGCTCTTCTTCCATCACACGCGCGCAACTTCTGGGTGCGGCGGGTATCTCTTTTTTTCAAGAATCCATTGATTTTGACGAAGATTCTATTATTGCACCCACTCCCAAAAACTTTGTCTATCAAGCTACCCTTGGAAAGTACCGCGTTAATCTTGAAAAATTCGGTTGTAACGACTACCCTCTACTGGTAGCGGATACCGTTGTAACTGCCCAAGGAAAAATTTTACGTAAAGCCAAAGATGAAAGTGATGCTAGAGCTATTTTGGCAACACAAAGCGGCAGCGAAGTTTCTATCATTACCTGTATGATTTACAAAACACCTCGTCTTGAACTTCTTGACATCTCCTCAACCCGTTATTTTTTTAATCTATTCGATCCTGATGCCGTAGATGCGTATATCCAAAGTGGAGACTGGCGCGGAAAAGCGGGAGCGTGTATGGTTGAGGGATTTTGTAAATCGTATATTCGCGAAACCAGAGGGTATGAGAGTACGGCGATGGGTCTTAGTGTCGAAGTACTCAAGCCGTTTTTAGCATGACTAATCCTTACTTAAATGAACTCAAAGCACTAGCGCGATCAGGGCGTTATCGAGAGCGCCATCTGTCAGATGAAGCGTTGCTGGATGCTGCCTCCAATGACTATTTGGGCTTGGCATATCTCAAAGAGTTGCATACAAAAGCATGCGAAACACTCAGTGCTTATACGTTTCATTCCCCAAAATCTTCTATGTTGGTCAACGGCTATCACCCTATTCATCAAAATTTTGAACGTGCGTTGTGTGAGGCAAACGGTTTTGAAGCTGGGATTGTGATGGGAAGCGGGTTTAATGCCAATATCGGGATGATCGAATCTCTTGCCCGAAAAGGGGATCTGCTCTTGATGGATGAGTCGTATCATGCAAGCGGGGTTATGGCAACGCGTATGTGCGATGCGAGAGTGGAGTTTTTCCCTCACAATGATGCTGTATCATTAGAAACTGCCCTTCAAAAAGCGACCGAAAAACGGATTATTGTAGCGGTTGAGGGGATTTACTCGATGAGCGGGAACAAACTCTCCATAGAAATTTTAGAGGTGTGTGGACGGTATGATGTTCTTATCATTTTGGATGAAGCACACAGCAGCGGCGTGATTGGGAGAAATCTTATGGGGATTCTCGATTATTACGACATTAAGCCTACTTCCAATATGATCAAGATGGGAACGTTGGGGAAAGCTTATGGGAGTTTTGGAGCATATGTTCTCTCATCAGCACATATCAGTGACTATCTCATAAATCGTGCTAAAAATGTTATTTATGCAACGGCACCTTCGTTGTATGACACGGCATTGGCTCATCATGCGCTTAACTACATCAAAACGAATGTCATACGTTTAAAAGAAGCGATTGTAGCACGTCAACAAATTATCAAAGAAATGTTGGGAATGGATATTGACGGGTTGATCGTTCCCATAGAAATTGGGGATAACGCACGTGCGATGGAGCTCCAAAAACTTTTGAAGGACGAGCTTGGTATTTTAGTAGGTGCTATCCGTCAGCCGACGGTGAATCGTGCCATTATCCGTCTGATTGCCCGTCTCGATATCCCTGAAGAGACTTTAATTAGGGTGTGTGAACGTTTTAGTCACAATACGGTAAAATAACAGTATGAGTAGTGTTCATATAGATCGGTTGAGTGTTGCTCACGGAGAGTCGATGTTGGTGGATTGCAGCTTTGATATCCACCGTTCACTTGCCATGGTGGGGGAGAGTGGAAGTGGTAAATCATTGATTCTCAAAGCTCTTTTGGGCTTATGTGACCGTGTGTTGGATGTACAGCTGCAAAAGCGTTCACCGTTTGAGTGGATTAGGGGAAAAAGTGTTGCTTTGGTACCGCAAAATCCCTTTACAGCACTCTCCCCTCTAACGAGAATAGAGGATCAGATGTTCTTGGACCGTGTGCGTTCGAAAGAACTGTTTGAAATGCTGGGACTGGATCAGGCTTTGTTAAAGCGCTATCCTAATGAGCTTTCAGGGGGACAGTTGCAGCGGGTGGTTGTAGCAATGGCGCTTGGATCGGCTCCAAAGCTGTTATTGCTTGACGAACCGACAACAGCACTTGATCAAGACTCTCGAACCATGATGATCGAACAGTTACTTTCTTTGCAGGAGATATTGGGATTTTCGCTTTTATTTGTGACTCATGATATGAGCGTTGCAGCGGCGTTGTGCGAAGATATTTGCGTTTTAAATAAGGGATGCATTGTCGAGGGCGGAAATTTGAATGAAGTGATAGAAAATCCAAAAATGCCTTATACGCGTCAATTAATAGAAGCTGATTTTAAAAACCGGGAATACAGAAAATGAACAAAAATTTATGGATCGCACTGGGCTTGGTGATCATGATACCGTTGGGGTATTTAGGGTACATCATTTACAGTTTTGAGTACGAAACCCAACGTCTTATCAATTATAAACCTCGACTCACTACAGAAGTATATGACCGAAACGGTGAAAAAATAGCAAATCTTTTTAGTGATGAACACCGTTATTACGTGGCGATTGACAATATTCCTCCACGCCTAATCGAAGCATTGCTAGCGATCGAAGATACAAACTTTTTTGAGCATAATGGAGTAAATCCTGATGCAATTTTACGCGCTATTATTAAAGACGTGAGTGCCGGAAAGCTAAAAGAAGGAGCGAGCACGATTACACAACAGCTTGTAAAAAATGCCCTTTTAACACGCGAAAAGAAGTTTAGTCGTAAGTTTAAAGAGCTTTTGTATGCGATACGTATCGAGCAACAATTGACGAAAGAACAAATTTTAGAGCGTTATTTTAATGAAATATATTTAGGACATGGCTATTATGGTATTAAAACCGCTGCGGACGGTTATTTTCATAAAGGGCTCAAAGAGTTAACACTCAAAGAGATGGCGATGCTTGTTGCGTTACCAAAAGGTCCTAATTTTTATGCACCTACTAAAAACTATGAGCTCAGCCTCGGACGTGCTAATCGTATTGTTGAGCGGATGTTAGAATTGGGATGGATTGATCAAGATACCTATGATCATGCGACGCAGGAGCGCCCGAAAGTTTATAATGATACGTTGAGCAAAAATGCAGGACCGTATGTTATCGATGAAGTTATGCGTCAGCTTGGCGATGCATTTCCGGACATTCGAAGCGGTGGATACAAGATTTATACGACGATTGATATGCGCCTCCAAGAAGCAGGGTACAAAGCGTTGCAGTCAGGGCGTAATGAAATCATAGAACGTGCAAAAGAAGCAGGTCAGCTAGATAAAAACATCGAATCACAGCTTAATGGTGCGCTGATGAGCTTAGACCCTAGTACCGGTGAAATTTTGGCGATGGTAGGGGGATATGATTATTCTATCAGCCCTTATAACCGCGTTACGCAGGCAAAGCGTCAACCGGGCTCTTCCTTTAAACCGTTTATTTACCAAGTTGCACTTGATAGCGGTATGTCTCCGGCATCATTGATTCCCGATATTGCCCGTACATACACGTATGCGGGTGACGATGGGGAAGAAAAAACTTGGAAACCGAAGAACTATAAAAACGAATACAAGGGGATGGTAACAATTCGCGATGCCCTCACTCACTCTCGTAACTTGGCAACGATTAATATGGTAAGCGATATGGGATTTGGGAAAGTGGTTGATGGATTGCACCGTTTGGGCATTGTTGAAAATCTTCCACCAGATCTCTCTATTGCTTTGGGTACAATTTCAATTTCCCCACATGATATGGCCAAATATTATACTATTTTTCCAACGGGCGGGATTTTGACAAATCCTATATTGATACGTCAGGTCATCTCTCCCAAAGGGGAAACCTTTCGCTATGAGAACAAGCGCCGTCAGGTGGATACCAAAGAACAAACCTACCTAATGACCTCTATTTTACAAGATGTTGTCAGTTACGGTACGGGAAACTTTGCACGAGTTCCAGGGTTGGAAATTGCAGGAAAAACAGGAACCACGAATAAAAATGTGGACGCATGGTTTATCGGCTATTCGCCTACGGTAGAAACGGTTGTTTGGATGGGGCATGACAACAACACTCCGATGCGCCGTAGTGAGACGGGAGGGGTTGCAGCGGCTCCTGTTTTTCGCTATTACTATCAGGATTTACTACGTATTTATCCTAATACAAAACGTTACTTTGACCGACCTTCAGGGGTTTATTCAGAGGGGCAAGGTGATGTGAATGCAACTGAAAACTTTACGGATATTTCACAAGCACCTGCTGCAACACAAGAGCAAGCACCTAAAACGGATGAGCAACTGGTATTTTGATAACTACGCAGTCCACTTTTTCTTCGTCATACCGTACTTGATACGGTATGACAAGATGGCTACTTTTTCTTTGTAGCTTGCGTTAGGTAAAACCAGACGCTTCCGCCCACGACAATGAGCGAGATTGGAGCGAGATAAGGCTTGTCGGCAACTATCTTATACCCTTCTATTAACGCACCGCCAAACAAATAGCTTCCCCCTCCAACAACGACTGTCCAAATAAGTGCTCCCAGTGCGTTGTAGGTAGTAAATTTCCAAAAACTGTATTTACTCAGACCAATGGCGAGTGGAACAAGTGTTTTGAGCCCATAGATGAATTTTTTCATCACGATGATCCATGACCCATGACGCTTCATCAGCAGATGAGAAAAGGCGAGCTTACGCTTATGTTTGGCGAGGTATTCCATCATCTCACTTTTATGATAACGAGACATGTAAAACAGCAGACTGTCCCCGAGTACATTGGCAAAAAAGGCAATGCTCATAGAGAGCCCCAAATCCATTTTTCCCATAAAACTCAGCACACCTGCTCCTAAAAGCGCGAGTAATCCACCACCCAGCGAGTAGAGAAAAAGAACCAAATAGCCATAAGTGGCCAGATTTTTGAGCATATCATCCATAATTATAATTTCCTTATTTTTGCTATTTCATCACGCAGGCGTGCGGCTTCTTCAAACTCGAGTTTTTTGGAGGCTTCTTTCATCTTGAGAGTGAGTTCATCGACCAATTTTTTACGTTCGGCGGCAGGGAGCGTTTTTGCCTTTTTTGAGCGATTATAAAGATCGCCCACATCTTCGAGTTTGAGATTGGTATCCAGCGAGCGTATGGTCGTTATGGGCGTGATACCGTTTGCCGCATTATGGGCTTCTTGGATGGCGCGTCGATCGTTGGTTTTTTTGATGGCACGTTCCATGGAGCCCGTTATTTTATTGGCATAGAGGATGACTCTTCCTCGAGAATTACGTGCCGCACGTCCTATGGTTTGTATCAAAGAAGTTTCAGAACGCAAGAAGCCCTCTTTGTCCGCATCCAAAATAGCAACGAGACTCACTTCAGGCAGGTCCAATCCCTCACGCAGAAGATTAATCCCAATAAGAACATCAAAATCCCCTACGCGAAGTCCGCGTATGATTTGATTGCGCTCTATGGTATCGATTTCAGAGTGCATGTATTGTACTTTGATTCCCAAATCGGCGAGATACTTTGTGAGGGCTTCTGCCATTTTTTTGGTCAAAACGGTGAGTAATACACGATCACCCAAGGCGACTGTTTTTATAATCTCATCATGAATATCTTCTACTTGATTAGTAGAGGGTTTTATAGTGATGGGTGGATCGAGTAATCCTGTTGGACGGATGACCTGTTGTGCTACGGTGGTACTTAGCTCCAATTCTTGTAGTGCAGGCGTTGCTGAGACGAAGAGATAGTGAGGTGCTTTGGCCAGATACTCATCGATCATCAAAGGGCGGTTGTCCAGTGCGCTAGGGAGCCTGAATCCGTAGTCTACGAGTACTTCTTTACGGCTTCGGTCAGCAGCATACATCCCGCGAAATTGCGGCAGGCTCACATGCGATTCATCGACGATAATAAGGAACTTGTCATGATGTAACGTGAAATAATCGAGTAGGGTGTATGGTGCTTCCCCTGGAAGTTTATCAGTCAATAGGCGCGAATAGTTTTCAATCCCCTTGCACATCCCCGTTGCTTGGAGCATTTCGAGGTCAAACTCACACCGTTGTCGTAGGCGCTGCGCTTCGACTGTTTTTCCCTGTTTTTCGAGCTCTTGGAGGCGCTCACCCAGCTCATCTTCGATACGTTTGATAGCACGGGAGAGCTTCTCTTGACCCACAGCGAACTGGCTCGTGGCATAGATGGTAACAGTGTCATGTTTTTCGGTCATGGCGTTGCTAAGCGGTTCAAAATAGATGATCCGCTCGACTTCATCCCCATCAAATTCAACCCGTATCGCTTGGTCTTGCCAATAGGGAGGATAGATATCAATCACCTCACCATTCACCCGCATATTTCCGCCATCAAAATAGGAATCGTTACGTGTATATCCCATCTCTACGAGACGTAAAAGGAGCTGCTTTTGATTGATCTCATCACCGATAGCGATAACCTGCACCATCTTTTCATACTCTTCAGGATCTCCCAATCCATAGTTAGCAGAGACGGAAGCCACGACAATAACATCATCATAGCTTAGGAGATTGGCAGAGGCGGAGAGACGTAAACGCTCCAGCTCTTCATTGATTGAACTGTCTTTTTCGATGAAAAGATCTTGACGCGGAATGTACGCCTCGGGCTGATAATAATCATAGTATGAAACAAAATACTCAACATGGTTTTGTGGAAAGAAACTTCGAAACTCACTGTACAGCTGTGCTGCAAGCGTTTTGTTATGGGTCATGATGATCGTCGGCAGCTGTACGCTCTCGATAACCTTGGCCATAGTATACGTTTTACCGCTGCCCGTGACCCCTTCAAGGGCTACAAAACGTTCACCATGCTTGATAGCAGAGGATAGTGCATCAATAGCAACGGGCTGATCACCGGCTGGTTGATACGGGGTATGGACTTTAAAAATTGGCAATATATGACCCTGAGATAAAATGGTTTAAATATGTCGAATTATAGCGCAATTGCTGTTTTCTAAAGAGGATGACTGCTTATAGGCTGCTTGGTTAAGGTGAGTTTTCGAATGAGGTTTGTTTGGAAATGTATTTTATTATAAGATGTGGTGGGATAGCTCATGTGAACAAGCTACACCGAAACCATCCCACGACTTGATTTCGACCGCCAGATTTTGCACGATACAGTGCTTGGTCTGCTCTTTCTATAAAAGAATCTTCGTTTTCTTCTACTAAAAATTCGGAAACTCCGAATGAAGCAGTTTTTTTCTCAACAACAGAAAAGGAGTAATTTTCAATGGCAGTGCGAATTTTTTCTGCTGTTATCATCGCACCAGCAAGATTTGTATTTGGTAGTACAATCAAGAATTCTTCTCCCCCCCATCTGCCAATGGTGTCTGATTCTCGTTTACAGGATAGAAGCGTATTCGCGACCTCTTTGAGTACCATATCTCCAACTTGATGGCCGTACGTATCATTGACACTTTTAAAGTGGTCGATATCAATGATAATGAGGGATAACGCAGTACTATAGCGTTTTGACTTGATGATCTCATATTCCAGCACTTCATCAAGTTTTAGTCGATTGTAAAGACCCGTTAGACGATCCGTTATTGCTAATTCTTCGGCACGTTTTTTACTGGTGATATTTTGACGTATTGCGGTGTAGCCTCTTTTACTCCCATTATCATCAAAATCAGGAGAAATTACAGCGTAGACCCAATAGATTGATCCATCCTTTGCTTTGTTTTTAATTTCACCTTGCCATGTTTGGTTGTGGGTTAGGGTATTCCATAACTCTTTATAGGTTTCTGCCGGCATATCGGGGTGGCGAATAATGCGGTGATTTTTTCCAATTAGTTCCGATTTTTCATACTTACTGATACGGCAAAATGCATTTGACGCATAAGTAATATTTCCCTTAAGATCGGTAGAGGAGGTGATGACGGATTCATCTATAAGGCTAACATAATCATTCAATTGTTTTTCTACCCGTTTTGATTCCGTTACATCTTGTACCGTTCCTTGTGAAAACAGCGCAGTACCATCTTCATGATAGGTAGTTTTCCCTCGTTCCGTGACGTATTTAACTCTTCCATCCATCATTAGAAGGCGATGGGTAATAATGTACTGTGTCTTGTTTGCTACAGAATCGGAAAACGCTTTTTGAACCATTTCGACATCTTCAGGATGAATGGCGTTTAAAAATCCTTCGTAACTGGGTTCAAACTGACTTTGATCGATTTCAAATATTCGAAAAATTTCGTCACTCCATTCCAATCTGTTTTCTACTATATCCAAACCCCAGCTTCCGATTGCGGAGAGATGCTGCGCTTCATCAAGCAACTGCTTAGAGCGGATCAATTTTTGCTGATCCTCTTTTATCTTGCTAAGATCTTTCGCAATGCCTACATAACCAGTGATGCTCCCCTCATTATCGCGCAGTGCGCTAACAGATAGCGAAACAGGAACATGCTTGCCATCCTTACGAACGTACGTCCATTCAAATTCGTTAGGGAGGTTGTGTTGACTTCTGATGGTGAAAGTATCGAAACCAGGCTCAATAGAAATACCAAGCTCGTTTGAAAATTGGAAGGTCCGTTCTGCTATTTCCGGAGCATAATGAAAAATGGCCGGAGTTTGTTTCCCTATCATCTCGGAAGCTTTATATCCTGTAAGATTTTCTGCTTCTCGACTAAATTTGGTGATGATCCCCTCGGGCGTTGTTGTGGTAACTGAAAAAGGGATATTCTGTAAAATTATCGCTAATAAGGAATCATCAACTTCAGAAACTTTCATAATAAGATTACCTCAATATTATAATATTTGAATAAAGTATATCTAAAATCTGGCATGTATAGAAATTTTTATTATGGGTCATGATAATGGTAGGCAGCTGAACGTTCTCGATAACCTTCGCCATAGCGTACGTTTTACTGCTATCCGTTACGCTACCTATAGGCTGCTTGGCTAAGGTGAGTTTTCGAATGAGGTTTGTGGAAAAAGTAATTTTTGTTGAAACTGGATTCTTTAATGCGTTGCTTATTGCAACTTAGATAAAATCACGATTATGCATACAAAGTTCCTTTTTCTTTTTTTACTTTTGAGTCAGACACTCACTTTTGCACAATCCGATTCGAATAACAAGATTCGAGGTAATTCATGGTTTCTTGATGCCAACATGACTCTATTTTTAGGACAATGGGGTACGAATACCGTAACACCAGTTCAACAGGGAATTTATAGGAATGTGATCACTAATGGTGATACTGCTGTCAAAAACATCAGTCTTACTTTTGATGATGCCCCTGATGAGATCAATACGGGCAAGCTCATCGATATTCTCAAGGAGAATGATATAAAAGCTTCTTTTTTTATGATCGGAGAAAACATTAAAGATGGTAATATCGCTATTGTTAAACGTACCTACGATGAAGGGAATCTCGTCTTAAGCCATAGCTTTGACCATCCACGTATGACTGATCTCAATGCCAGCAGTATGGATTCGCAGCTAAATCATGCTGCTGAGCGGATTGAAGCGATCACTGGAAGTTATCCGATGCTGTTTCGCCCCCCATACGGTTCGATAAATCCTCTCGTTGTTGATACAACCAATGAGCACAAGATGACCACCGTATTGTGGTCGCTAGATTCACTTGACTGGACGCTCAAAGATCCTGATGCCATCACCCACCTTGTCACCACCAATATTCATAAGGGTGATATCATTTTGATGCACTGTAATCAGGCCACTGTTGCATCTTTGCCAAAAATCATAAAAATACTGAAAGAACAAGGATATACTTTTGTAAAACTTGATGATATGCTTGGGGTTAAAGCATACCGCCAACAATCCTCTGCTTCAGCTCTTTGGGGCTGCTCATGGATTCAGAAGCTTTTGGGAAGGTAGCGTGATGCAAAAAATACTATTAAGTTTCTACCTCATTGCCGTCTTAGCCAATGCTGAAATGATGAGAATTGATAATAAAGAAGTAGTAGTTGATACTAAAACTATATTGATGTGGCAAGATAACAGCGATACTGATAGAGTAAAAAAGGATTGGAAAGGAGCGATAGATTACTGTCAAAATCTTATCTTTGCGGGATACAGTGATTGGCGACTTCCTATTATGGATGAATTTTTTTCTATTCGAGATGAAGCACGAAAAAAGGTCGCAATAAATAACAGTTTTAAAAATGTCGCAGGCGATAATTATTGGTCGTCAAGTGATATTTATAGCGGTGGGTATGCATGGAATATGAACTTTGAGAATGGTGACGATGCTGCCAATCTTAAAAATTCTAACTTTTATGTGCGTTGTGTTCGTGACAATCAATAATTGTATTACTGCCCTTATGAAAATAACATAAGAAGTTGAAGTAAATGCTTTTTAATAGCTACGAATTCATCTTTTTCTTTTTACCAAGCACATTCGGTATTTATTTTTGGCTTAACAAAAAGCGTCTGACGTCAGCATCAAAAGCATGGATGGTATTTGCCTCATTGTTTTTTTATTCGTGGTGGAATATCATTTATCTCCCGATTATTTTGGGATCGATCCTCTTTAACTTTACGATAGGTTCTAGTATTACTCATATCAATAATACGCACCGCTCAAAGAAGAGATTTTCTTCTGGAACAGTATTAACGTTTGGTGTCATTGCTAATGTTCTTTTGCTTATTTATTTCAAGTACATGGATTTTTTCATTACCAATGCAAATGTTATTGCAGGTACTCACGTGGATTTGATGCATATAGTTCTTCCTTTGGGTATTAGCTTCTTTACCTTTACTCAGATTGCTTATCTGGTCGATGCGTATCGTAATGAAGTCAAAGAAATGGATTATCTCAACTATACACTTTTTGTTACGTTCTTTCCTCATTTACTCGCTGGACCTATTTTGCATCATAAAGAGATGATGCCACAGTTTGATGATGTCCGAAACAAAGTATTCAATACTAAAAATATCGCCGCTGGGCTGTATTTGTTTGCTATAGGCCTCTTTAAAAAAGTGGTTATTGCCGATACTTTTGTCATCTGGGTATCCTACGGATATGGTAATGCAGACTCTTTGACATTGATCACTGCTTGGGCTACATCACTCTCTTATACGTTTCAGCTCTATTTTGATTTTAGCGGTTATACCGATATGGCGCTAGCGGTTGCATTGCTCTTTAATATTAAGCTTCCAACCAATTTTAACAGTCCATATAAAGCCTTAAATATCCAAGATTTTTGGAGACGCTGGCATATGACATTGTCGCGTTTTCTACGTGATTATATCTATGTTCCTCTTGGGGGTAACCGAAATGGAGAGTTGCGTACCTATTCCAATCTCTTTACCGTTTTTTTGGTGGGTGGGCTATGGCATGGCGCATCATGGATGTTTGTTGTTTGGGGGGCATTGCATGGTATAGCCATTGTGCTTCATCGACTATGGCAGCAGATAGGGCTTAAAATGAATGCTCTTTTGGCATGGTTTATCACTTTTAACTTTATCAATATTAGTTGGATTTTTTTTAGGGCAAAGGAGTGGAATGATGCGGTTAAAGTGCTGTACGGTATGTTCGGATTGAATGGGATGGAAGATTTCTCTGAATTGTTGGATTTTGGCGGATTGTCTACAATGAGTTTGTTCACTATGGCAATCGTTTTTTTCATAGGTTTCAGCTCTTTTTTCACCAAAAATTCCAATCAAATGGTGAATTCTTTGCGTTTAACAAACGCAAGTATATTATTCGGAGTCTTTTTGATGTGTGTTGGAATATTGCATCTGAATAAGATTTCTACTTTTCTCTATTTTAACTTTTAGGCTGATCCATGAAACCAACACCTTGGATAATAAAGTTTTTTCTATTTTTAACGCTTGGCTTGCTCATTATGGGTGTTGTAAACTTTATGTTAGATCCGTTTCAACAATACAGAAAAGCTCAATTTTACAAACCTATTTATGATAATGAGCGTTATTTGAACCCTGGATTAGCCAAAATCTATGAGTATAAACAGGTGATTATTGGATCGTCTATGACAGAAAATTTTATACTCTCGGATGCCAAAGATATTTTAGGGTTTAACAAACCGATTAAATTTTGTATGTCCGGAGCAACTGCTTATGAGATGAGAATAATGTTAGATTGCGCATATCAGCATCGCAAAATTGACGCCGTCATCTATGGGCTTGATCTCTTTTCCTTTACAGGAAATACAACACGCCTGTTTCAAGGGGATGGCTCACTTCCTTTTTATTTGTATGATAATAATCGCCTAAACGATTATCGCTATCTTTTGAGTTTTGATACTTTTAAATTTTTTGTGGATTCTTTTATACTATCAAAACCGGCTGTAACGTTTGATTTTAACCGAATGTATCAGTGGCAGCATAAGTTAAGTGAAAGTGCCTTTAATGGAGCCGATCGCATTATGGAATGGAAACTAAAAGAGGGATTCAACCCAGATTATCATGGCGATGAGTATTCGCTTGTAGCGATGAAAGCAAACATTGACGTTAATTTGATTCCTATCGTTCGCAACCATCCTGAAACAACTTTTTATATTTTTTATCCTCCATACTCAATACTTGCGTTCAAAGATATGCAAAGCAAGGGATGGTTAAGTACAGTACAACAATTCAAGCAACATTTATTTACCCAGTTGGCTCAATATCCAAACGTGAAAATATACGATTTTCAAGTATCTGAAGAGGTTACCTGCAATCTTGATAATTATAAAGACTTGCTCCATTATCATCAACGGATCAATACATGGATGTTAAAACAGATGCAAAATGAAAATTATCTTACGAAAGATAATGCTGAACTTGAAAAATTCAATCGATCTTTGTCTACAAATATTCAAGAGTGTGTAACGAAAATTTATTCCAAGCAAAAATAAAAATACTTTTTATCAGAAACACCACACAATGATAAAGTAATTAAAATATCTATTCGTTGTCCTCTTTATGTGCATTAATAAATGCATCCACCAAGAGGGTGAGGGAGTCAAGCGTATTTTTATAAGGATCGCTGTACCCTTCTATAAACTGGCTGTCTAAATAGGTATAAGCAAAAGTCCCTATCTTCCCCTTGCGCTTTGTGATGACATCTTCTCCAAGACCCACTTCCGTATGAATGGCTTGTGTCCCTTCTATCTCCAGAGCATCGATTTTTACGACAAAAACAGGGGCATCCGTTTCTTCCAAGAGAAAACCTCCATTTTTTAGCTTTTCTGTGAGCATTTTCTTTAGCATGGCTTCTTGATCCTGATTCAGAAAATCGGTCTGATTCGAGAAGTAAAGAGTCAATGAATGGACATTATCAAGCGTATAGAGTGAGGCTGAAAAAAGTGAACTTGAGAGCAATAGTACTAACAATATTTTTCTCATTATTTTTTCCTCACCTTATAGAGACTCACAGCATCATTCATGTTTTTTATAAACTCGTCCGGTTTCATGTAGGCGACCGTTTTTGTCAGGACTTTGCGTTCTTTAGGTTCAATAAAAAATACTACAGGAATGACGGGAGTCAGAAATTCTTCGGGATACGTTCCTTGATCTTTGTATTTATCGATGACAATGCCCACAAAGTTTTCATTGACTTTTGTCATTACGGTAGAATCCTTGAGCGTTTTTCTTTCAAACTTTTTACACCAAGGGCAATAATCGGCTACAACTACCAACATGACGATTTTGTTTTGCTCTTTGGCCGTTTTAATAGCCATGTCATAGTTTCGTAAATACTTTACTTCAGCAGCAAACTCATCGATTTGAGCTGCATAGATGAAGCTAAACAGGGTTAGTAGTGTTATTAAAATTTTCATTTTATACCTTTATTTGAGTGCTATTTGGAAATTTAAGCCCCAAGTCTTTTTAGAATAGTTGGCAATTATAGCTCAAGACTGCTGAACTAAGACGAGCTTTCGAATGCGTTTGAGGTAAGATACTTTTTGGAATCAACAAAAAATGAGGTACTAGCGGAAAACTAATGTGTCTATAAAGCGGGGGTTATTCTCTGAATATCAAATAAAGTGCTACAATATTAGAAATTGTGGAGGATAACATGAAACAGTTACTATGTATTGCTGCAGTAGCAGGATTTTTAAGTACAGGGGTAAGTGCGGCCAATTATGATATTGGGATCTCTGGTTCCGATCGGGGAATTGATGGTTTTAGTCTCTCAGTCGGGAATTATTACAATGTCCCAAGACAGGAGATTATGGTGATTGAACGCTCTATGCCTCGTGAAGAGATGAGTGTTGTCTACTACTTGGCGAGCCGATCGCACAGAGATGCGCGTTTTATTACGGATTTACGTCTCAGTGGAATGAGTTGGTGGGATATCAGCTTTCGGCTAGGTCTTGATCCTCGTACCCTATACGTCGTTGAGAGCCGAAGGCATTCAGGCCCACCATACGGGCAAGCTTACGGATACGATAAACATAATAAATATCGTTTACGTGATTCTGAGATTGTGGATCTTGTGAATGTTCGTTTTCTATCTGATTATCATCATATCAGTGTAGATGATGTGATCGATCGCCGACGCACAGGAGAGAATTATAATAATATCAATGAACATTATCGTGGCAACAAAGATCGTTCTGAGCGTCGCGAAGAACGAAAAGAAGATCGACGTGATGATCGAGGCGACAAAGGACACGGTAATCCGCACGAGCGTTAATCTTGGATGATTTAGGAAAAACGGTGTATTGGCAGCAGTGTTGGTACCGTTTTTTCATCCAAAATCTATAGGATAATGACAAAATGTGTTAGAATTAGTACCAAGACTCTATTATTCAAGGTTAATCATGCTTTTTAATCCCACCCCTATGGAAAAACTCACATCGCTAGCGGATGATCTCGTAGCTAAATACAATGCAGCCAAAGAAGAAGTTGCAATTCTTCGTGAAAAACTTGTGACATTGCATGCTAATCAGGAAGGAAAAGATGAAGAGATTAAACGTCTTGAAGCTCTTTTGCGCAATAAAGATGCAGAGCTGAGTGCTAAAAATGCCGAGCTGGCTGAAAAAGACACTGAAATAGAAGCGATCGTTTCAAAAATCGAAAGTTTATTGGGATAAATCGTGAACGTCAAAGTCTCTTTAACGCTCAATGCAAAGCGGTACGATATTGATGTTGAAGAAGATTTTGCCCATTTTTTGACAGGGCATATGAAGCATGATTTTCAAATTGATGGGAACAACGATCTTCGGGCGCTTCTACAAGCGTATGTTCGCAATAACTTTGCATTATACACGCAAGAAAAAGAAATTATGGCTTTGGTCGATCAGCTTCAAACGATTTAATTCCCTCCACTAAATGAGAATCTCATCTAAGAGATTATCGCTCATCTTCGTCATCCTTTAATGGTTTTAGCAGTGTCTGCATTTTTTTTTGAATTTGGTTTTTGATTGACTCCTCGATACTTTTATTGGTGGATTTGGTATTTTGTATAGCAGTCTCTTGAGGGTTTGAAGTGAGGGGTATCCATTTGACTGATTGGTCTTTGGTAGCATTTGTGGTGGTCATACCAAGAGACGTTTGTTCTTGGAAAGGTTCCAGCGCATGTCCATTTGCAATAATGATACAGACAAGAACAAAAAAATAAAAATTTTTCATCGTAACCCTTAAATTTCTGCTCGACGGGCAACACCGATTAGCTTCTCATGGGGGAAATTGTAAAAGCTTACAAAATTAGGGGATAAGTCTTTGATCATTGCAAAGATTTTCCATATGAAGTTATTAGAAATAATCTCCTCGTCTCCATAAAAAATAGTTCGTTCGTTGATATTTCTTCCTCGTAAGATGGCATCGACATTGAGAGTTTCCATATAGCCCGCTTTGATGCTTAGCAGATCCAATCCTTCTGCAAGTGGTGCGAGATGACTGGTCACTCCATGCGGATCGTATGAGATGTAAATGGTAACGATAATATTGTAATCGTACATAATACCGTTTTGAAACATCGTTTTAGAGATGTAGGCTGGAATAGTGTGTGCATGGCGGGCAAAGAACAAAGCTGTCCCATTAACGTGCTGCCCCATGTTATAGCGTTGAGCATATTCAGCTATAAAAGGCTCTTTTTCAATAGAAGCGAGCGAAGCATAGAGTCGTTTTTGCCCTTGTGTGTATAAAATGACAATAAAAAGAGGAACCGAAGCGATGATGAGTGACCAGTATCCTCCATGTGGAATTTTGAGCCAGCAAGAGGTGAAAAAGATAAAACTCATAACTCCTACAATAATGGAAATAGCCATTTTAAAATAGTATTTTTGATACATAAAGATGAGGCTCATCAAAATACCGGTAATACTCATTGCTCCTGCAACAGAGAGCCCATAAGCTGCGGCTAATTTTCCTGATTCTTCAAAGATAAACAGCATAGCAATAACGCAGACAAATAAAAACCAATTTACTGAACCGACATAAATTTGACTGCGCATTTCATTGGAGGTATAGCTGACATTAAAGTGAGGAAAAATGCGGGTTGTCATCGCCTGATAAAGAACGGCAAATATTCCACTGATCATTGCTTGCGAAGCGATTACGCTGGCCATAATTGCTAAGACAAGCATGGGTATATACAGCGATGGGATAAGAGAGTGAAACATTGCAAAGAAAGGGTCTTTTACTGACTCAGGATGAGAAAGGAGGAATGCCCCTTGTCCGTAATAGCATAGGATTAATGCTACGGATGCGAAAACCCATCCTTTAAGTATCGGGAGGCGTCCTAGGTGCCCCATATCAGCATAGAGCGCTTCGCCACCCGTGGCACACAAAATAACATCGGCAAGAACTACAAATGCGATAAAAGGGTGCTTTATGATGAATTCAACAGCATACCAAGGGGAGATAGCTTTAAGCACTTCGGGAGATTCCCATATGTAATAGCCGCCGCCCAGCGCGAGAAGAAAAAACCACACAACCATAATAGGACCAAAAACGTTGGCAACTTTTTCAACTCCTTTTTTCTGAATAGCGAAGAGGGAAAATGCAATTCCTGAGGCAATGATGAGGAGGAACATTTTTGGCGTCGTTTCATAGCCAGGGATGAGATGAATCCCTTCAACGGCACTGAGGATACTGATAGCAGGGGTTATAACACCGTCTCCTATCATGAGTGAAATTCCGATGTAACCTAAAAGCGAAACGAAGCCTGCCAAACGAGCACTTTTGAGATGCGGGAGCAACAGCTGGACAAGAACAACAGTTCCTCCTTCTCCGCGCTTTGAAAGACTGGTAGCAAGCCATGCGTACTGAACCGTGACGAGCATTGTTAGAGTCCATAAAATAAGTGAAAGGATTTGAAAGATTACTTCCGGTGAGGGTTTGACAATGAGTAAAATAACGGCGAAGGTATAGATGGGGCTCGTTCCGATGTCTCCGTAAACGACGCCCAGTGATTTAATCACCATCATTTCATTTTTAATGTGTTCTTTGAGGGTCATGATGCTTCTTTGAGTGGGATAAATTGATTGCGTGAACGAAAATAGAGATAAAAGGGTACACCAAGTGCCATTAATCCAAGCCCTGTGAGTGATTCAAGTGGGCGGCTGTACACGGCATTGATGACGATAACAAAACAGCAGAGTAAAAAGAGCACGGGGACAACGGGATAGCCAAATGTGAATGTTAATTTACCTTGCATTTTCAATCGGATAACGGCGATGGCGCCAAGGCCGTAAAAGATAAATGCGGCAAAGATAAGCATGTCGGTGAGCTGGTCGAAAGTACCGCTTATGATGAGCAATGATGCCCATATCATTTGACCATACAAAGAGATATGCGGAGTGCGAAACCGTTTGTGAACATGGGCAAAGGGTTTGAAAAAATAGCCTTCTTTGGACATTTGATAATAGACTCTTGCCGCAGACATCGTACTCGCCTGTGTTGCCCCAAATGTCGAAACCATAATCAAGATTGAAATAACAGTGACTCCAATGGGCCCCATGACGATTCCTGCAACCTCCACGGCAGCAATACTGCCTTCTTGAGTTTTGAGATGAGCAAAATCAGCGGGAGTTAGGACTTGTAAATAGGCGTAATTGGCCATAAGATATAAGAACATAGTCAGTGCCGTTCCGATGATAATGGCTCTGGGAATATTTTTGGTTGGATTTCTGAATTCACTGGCCATATTCGTGATGTTTACCCATCCGTCATATGCCCAAAATGCCCCAAGCATGGCGGTAAAAAAGGCGCTAATGTGCAACAACTCACTGGCCTGAACCATGTGAACAGTAGGGATGACCGATGTTGGAGCGGCCGGATGCCCTGAATAACTGAGTCCTAAAACGATAAGAAGCAAAATACCTAAAATTTTTGCACTGGTGACGATATTGCTAAGCCATCCTCCACCCTCAACCCCGCGAATGTTGAAAAGAGTTAAAAAGAGCAAAGCGGCAATCGCAATGAGCTTAATAGTGGCATTTTGAAAGGGAAAAAGAACCCCACCAATACTATAGGAGCTGTAGGCTTCCAAGATCGGAGGTATATGGGAAAGATTTCCAAGGGATTGGGCAAAAACATAGGCCATGGAGGCGATGGAAGCGGTGCTGATAACGGTAAAGAAACTCCATCCATATATAAAACCAAAAAAACCTCCGAAGACATTTTTGAAGTATTGAAATTGTCCTCCGGCTTCTTTGGTGGTAGTTGCAAGTGAGGCAAAGCTAAATGCCCCCAGCATCGTGATGAGACCAGCAACAACCCATGCCCATAGGATGAGCGGTCCATCCATAAGTTCTGCGGACATAGGGGTGATTTTTTTAAAGACTCCAGAGCCAATCATGTTTCCGGCGACGAGTAGTATTGCAGTTCCAAGCCCTAGGACCTGAAGAAGGGAAGGCTCTTTTTTAATATTCAGCTAAAAACCTTTTAAAGCAGTATTTGTAAACGTATAATACCAAAACGACCAAACTGCTCTTCGTAATAATCGCTGCGTTTTTCATCGATCACAGTAAAACCTAGTTTTTTGTACATCAGTTCAGGTTCAACAGAGCCGATTTCGACCATGGCTTGTACTTTACGGTATCCCTTGAGACGTGCTGGAAGCATGCTTTTCGTAATGATCTCTTTGTAGGTTTCAATACTCTTGTATTCCTCCTCAACCATGAGAAAGTCCAACACCCAGGTTTGATTGTCAAAGTCGGGTTCACAGAGTAAATATCCCGCAATGCGCTCATGATAGCTCTCATCGATTCCGATCTCTTCGAGTGCTCTTGCGAACGCATCATGCGTAGCGATGCGGGGTTCATAGGCACAGATGGCACCGACGCTAACACCTGCTGATTCGGCGATAAAAAAGTTGGAATAATGGCAATAACTTTTAGTAGCGGTTGTCGCAAGGCGTTTGATGTATTCCAGTAGTGCAGCATCATCAGAAGCTTGAAAGACAAAGTCAAAAAGTCCCACTTTCTTTCCGGCACGAGAGCTGAAAAGTATAGCTTTGCAAATAATCACGGTATCGGACTCGGTCGCTTTTCGAACGGTGACTTTCATGCTCTATCCCTCTGACGAATTTTTCATTATGCTATACTACATCACTTTAAAATAAACTAAGGCGATTCATTTTATGTCAAAAATTAGGGTATTAAACCTTTTTATGATTCTTATTCCTGTGGTAGGATTTGGATCACAACAGCTTGTAGTGGTGCTGTCTAACGATATGAATGCGACATCAGGTGTTATGACGCGGTATGAAAAGGGTACGGGTTCTTTTACGGCTATTGGGACGGATATTCCTGTAATGTTAGGACGAAACGGGCTTGGATGGGATAGCGGCGCAGAACCGTTAAAGAGAGAAGGTGATGGAAAGAGTCCTGCGGGTGTTTTTGATATTGTTTCGACGTTCGGGGAAGATTCAACTCCTAATTCCCGTATGCCCTATTGGTTTGCGGACGATAAACTCATTTGTATCGACGATATTAATGATACCAAATACAATACGATGAGCCGTTTAGACCCCACAAATCAACCCAAAAGTTTTGAGCTAATGCGCCGTCATGATGCAGTATATCGCAACGGTGTAGTGATTGATTATAACCGGGAAGGCGTTAGCGGTCGGGGATCTTGTATCTTTTTTCATCTCAATCACGCAAATAAGCGACCAACGGCAGGGTGTACTGCGATGGAGGAACAGCCATTATTGGAGCTGATTCATTGGTTGGATCCGGAAAAAAAACCAAAATTACTGCAAATACCGAAAAGTGCATGTGAACAGTATCAAAAAGAGCTTGTGGGAATAAAGTGTGAATGATTTCCCCGAAGGGAATCAGAGTGATTAGTTCACGTCTACTTTAGGAGTAGTCGCGTTTGAAGTCGGGAACATTGGATAAGTGATGGTTGGTTTACGTCCATCGAGTGCTTTTAGGAATGTTTCGATAGAAGCTGTTTCATCATTTGTTAGAGTTACTCCCAATTGGATGCGTCCCATCTCCTGGATAGCTTCACCCAGTGTTGCGATTTGTCCGTTGTGAAAATAGGGAGCGGTTTGGGTGATATTACGCAATGTCGGGACACGTACCATGCCGTTTTTATCCCCTTTGAAATCACCAACATTTATGTATTTATACGCACCTGTAACGCCAAATGCCTGCATTGTTCCACCCAGTGCTATGTCATTGTGACAGGTCGCACATCCTTTATCGATAAAGGTTTTAAGACCCTTTTGCTCTGGCGTGGTTAGTGCTTTTTTGTTTCCGTTGAGGAAATCGTCATAGCGTGATGGGGTAACCAATGTACGCTCAAAAATAGCGATAGTATCGGCTACTTTTTCAAACGTTATTTTGACATCTTTGCCGTATGCTTTTTGGAACATTGTTACGTATTGTGGTATCGAGCTAACGACAGCGGTGACATATTCTTTTGGTGCTGCCATTTCAGGACCTGCTTGGATAGGACCTTGTGCTTGATCTTCGAGATGAGGTGAGCGTCCATCCCAAAATTGTTGGCTGTAAAAGACTGCATTGTAAACGGTCGGTGAACTCAGCCCATGTGGGTTGGAAGTCCATTTATGTCCTACCGCCGAGCTCATTCCATCGCTTCCGCCAAGTCCTACGTTATGGCATGTGTTACAGCTAATAAGACCACTCTTGGAGAGGCGAGGGTCCATATAGAGCATTTTCCCAAGTTCAACTTTGGAAGATGTTGTTGGATTGGCTGGATTTGATGTAAGTTTTGTTAATGCCACTTTGGAAGCTGGGATAGGCTTTAAGCCCGCTTTTTGTGCGTCACTCTGGAGTGAGCCTGCCATGAGGGCACTTGCGACGAATGCAGATAAAATGAATATTTTCATTTCTGTTCCTTTTAGTTTTAAAATAATGGTAAGATCATAGCACATATAAGGTTACAATACGGATGCATTAGCGTGATGTTTAGGTTAAAGTTCTTGCATCACCGTATGTCGATTAGTATGTTCCAACCGTCCGCATGAGGCTTCAAAGGCACCCGATTCTCCGATGATATAGCAGTGCCCCTTTGCTCGTGTGATAGCAGTGTACAGCAATTTGGTATTGAGCATGATGAGGTGAGAAAAACTCATTACCATGACGACGGTATCATACTCCATCCCCTGTACTTTATGGACACTTAACGCGTAGGAGAGACTAAGTAAATTTGTGAGTTCCTCGTATTTGTACTGTACAACAATCTCTTCATTGGGATAGAAAACACAACAGAGTTCATCGTCTTCATCAAGCCTGAAAATAAGTCCGCACATTCCGTTGAATATTCTGCGCTCGGCAGGATCTCCACCCTCTTTGAACTGCTCTGTAGTATAGGAAGGCATATTTTCATTCTTGGTGTGGACGACTTTGTCGAGCAGTCGATATTCCCCTTTATGGGTTTTGACTTTTTTCTTTGGATTGGGATTGAAGTACTCTTGCAGTAAGATATTAAGATTATCAACCCCCAAAGCATGCCCTCGCATCGGAGAAATCACTTGAAAAGCGGTGAGATATTCTCGTATTTTCTTAGCGGCGAGTTTTTCTCTTGACGCGGGAAGATGTTCGAGGGTTACTTTGGCGATAGAAGCCAAGATGTTGTGAGCATTGGTTTTGACGACTTCGTCGAACTCCTGCGCACTAAGAGAACGTTTGAGGGCATGACGGTTGGGAACATCGACACCGATAAACGTAAAATCTTCATAAGCTTCTTGGTAGGGCGGGATAATACCCTGACGGACATCATTGGCAATGAGGGCAATGGCTTGTTCAGGACGCTGGCGGTAGATCTGGGTGAGCATGACGGTTGGGGCGAGCTTGAGTGCAATCGCATCGGTGAGAGGATTTCCTGCTCCGATAGGTGGGAGCTGTGCGTCATCACCGACGATGATAACGACCGCATCGGCAGAAATCTTGACCATCAGACGGGCAAAAAGAACTGAGTTGATCATGGAAGCTTCATCGATAAGCATCACTTGGTAGGGTATAGTATCCTGAGACTCGAATTTGACCAGCAGGCTTTGGATGGTACCGCTTTGATACCCGCTGCGCTCACGAATACGCTGGGAGGCGATACCGCTGAGGGCACACGTCATGATAAGCAAGGGGTCCATGCGCAATGCGAGAAGATCTAGCAACGCTTTAGCGGTCGTACTTTTTCCTGTTCCTGCGTACCCGATGAGGAACAGCAGTCCTACTCCCGCATTGATTTGTTCGAGCGCAGTGCGCTGTTGATCACCCAGAGCGAGAGAGTGTTCGGATAAAAACCCCTCTAAATCCTTGCAGATCGTTTCCCCTTTGCTTTTTCCACGGCGGACAAACTGATCGAAGAGCACTTTTTCAGCTTGGTAGAGTCGTGAGGGCGATAGTCTCCCACTTGGGAGCAGTATGATTTTATCTTCACGAATTCGGTCTTCGAGGGCATGACCATAAATTTCTTCGTCATTAAGTTCTAAAAGTAAATCAAGTTTGTTGTAGAGGATGTCTTGGGTAATACAGCTGTTTCCCTCAGCATCGCAATATTCACTCAGAGTATATTCCATCGCGGCTTGGATGCGGCGTTCATCGTGATGGGAGATACCCATTTGATGGGCAATTTCATCTGCTTTTTTAAATCCGATACCATTGATAGACATGAGGCCATAGGGATTTTTTTTAATAACGTCGATGGGCTCTTTGACCCCTTTCATCGCTGTAGTAATCAGACGCAGGAGAGTTGGGGTGACCCCGTAGGGGGCGAGAAACTCTCCCAACAGTCGCATGGAGCGAAACTGTTTCCATCCGCTTGAGAGTTTTTCGAGGCGCTTGGCATTCATCCCCTTAACTTCCATAAGGCGCTCTATGTCGTTTTCGAGGATTTCGATGAGTCCCTCTTGTCCGTACTTTTCGATCAGTTCGGCGGTGAGCTTTTTGGTAAATCCTTTGACAACACGGTTGAGAAAGAAAAAAAGTTCGTTTTGATTGACAAGAAGAGATTCGGCTTTGAAGGTTTTACCATAGTTTTTGTGCACTTCCCATTCGCCTTTGAGGGTGATGGCGGCATTGAGGAGATTTTCGACCTCGCTCTCATAATAGTGGGCACTGATTTTTTCACCGCTTTTGAGCGCGGCGATGAAAAAGCCGCTGTTCTCGTAGATGATTTTATCGATTTGTCCGATGAGTGTTTGCATGGTGCGATTGTAGCACAATCACAAAAGAGGAAGCATTTAGATGGTCAAAATGCCAAACTACGCTTTAACGCGTAAAATCCGATCGGCTTCTTGGGATTTATACAGTTCGGCACACCCTTTGGAAAGCTCACGGATTTTGAGGATATAGTTGGCGCGTTCGGTTACCGAGATCGCTTTGCGTGCATCAAGCGTATTAAACGTATGCGATGCCATCATGCACAAATCGTATGCTGGCAGTGGAAGGAGGGCTTTCAAACATTTTTTACACTCCGCTGATTTTGCTTCAAATTCAGCAAACAGCATCGCGGTATCGGCGATCTCAAAATTGTATTTGCTAAACTGTATTTCGCCCTCTTTGTGGATATCACGGTACAGTGTTTTGCCGTATTGGTTTTCACTCCAGACAATATCAAACACCGTGTCTACCCCCTGCAGATACATCGCCAAACGCTCGGTTCCGTAAGTGATTTCTACAGCAACTGGATCACATGCGATTCCCCCAACTTGCTGAAAATAGGTAAACTGAGTTACTTCCATACCGTTAAGCCACACTTCCCAGCCCAGCCCCCAGGCACCCAGTGTCGGTGACTCCCAGTTATCCTCGACAAAACGGATGTCGTGCTCTTTGAGATTCAGTCCCAGATATTCGAGGCTTTTGAGATAGAGTTCCTGGATATTTTCAGGACTAGGTTTGATGAGGGCTTGAAACTGATAGTAGCTTCCCAAACGGTTGGGATTTTCACCATAGCGACCATCGGTGGGACGACGGCTAGGGGCAACATAGGCAACCGACCACGGTTGAGAGTCCAGTGATCGTAAAAAAGTTGCAGGGTGAAACGTACCCGCACCCGCAGGGATGTCATAGGGCTGGACAATCGAGCAACCCTGCTGGGCCCAAAATTGCTGTAGTTTTAAAAGCATATCGCCAAATGTAATCATAAAAAGTCTCCGTAAAATAGTGGTGGAAGTATAACTTAGTCTATCTTACAGATAATAGAACCTATTTCATGTCCCAGAGAGCGAGAAACAACGGAACATTTTACTTTGAGTAAAAAGCATATATTGGAGCGTTTAATTGGGGTTATACACTCATAATTTCCCATACCTTTAGCGATGATAACATCTGCAGTATCGAACAGGTGCTGTGCTGTGAGTGTTGCGCGCTCATAGACAAAGCCTGGAGTATTGACACCGCTGTCGATGAGGGTACACAGCTGATCCATATTGGCTTCTTTTGCCTCTATCATGGTTACATCATTAATGATGAAGTTACCGCGCACCATGTAAAAAAGTTTTAGCTCAGGATAAAGGAACTTGAGATGTTCGATCGCGAGAGCATCAAATAAATGCTCGCCCGCGTTGTCACCGATGTACAGCAGTGTTTTTGCACTTTTTAGGCGTTCACGCAGAAGTTGTGTGTCATCATAGGCAAATGGCGTATCAAAGACAGAAGTGATCGCATCGTGCAAATCAAAAGTGACTTCAGCCGCGAGATCAATGACATTACCGACAACGGCAGTTTTGAGCAATGCCATAAACGGATCATTATTTTGTTCTATTGTTTTGCGCAGAAATGGCACATAGTGATGCGCTTGTGTAGTGGCATGCGTTTTTTGATCGTCATACAGATCAATTTTTTGACTCAAACGCGCCATTTCTTCGTATAAAGGTGCGGCAATGACAGGGGGAGAGAGGGTGAAATCAGCATTTTCTAGAGAACTTTCAACGTGAGAAAGGATAGTACGACTTAGTGCTTCACTCGCACCGATTGCTTCACAAACCCTTTTACTTTGAGCGATGATGCACACTATACACTCGTCTTCGATGGTCATTGTGCCGCATGTTCTTCGATAGTTTTGCCCCACATGAGTTTGTATTTACGACGCATAAATTCGACTTCTTGCCCAGAAAGTTTGAGTTGTTCAGTCAAAACGGCGATAGTTTGACGATCTTCGTCGTACAATTCCTGGAGAGAGGCAAGCGCTTCTTTCAAAAATAGATTTTCATTTTTGATCGATTCGATCGTCTCTTCTTTGGCAGAGAGAACTTTTTCATGAAGGTTGATAATGGTACCGATCGTTTTTTCAACGAAACTCGCACCCATGGTAACATCGGCATGAGAGGCTCTCATTTGGGTGAGTGTTGCGGGAACAAGATCACCCATGCTTTGGGAAGGGTCTATGAGTACGACATCCTCTTCAACAATCGTCGTGAGTTTTCCACGAACAATCAATGCCTCAACAGCATCAACTTCCATGTTGGTCAATTCGGCATACTCGTAAATGCTCATCCAATGTTCGTGCATCTTCAATACCCTTGTGTTATTTACAAGAATGAAAGCAAAAGGCGTACCTACTTATAAAATAGTTTCAATTTCCATAGAATCCATTTCTACTTTTTTCGCTTTACTGATGCGGTCTTCTTGCAACTTCATACGAAGATCTTCATTTTCGAGTGCAAGGATTTGCATTGCCAAATACGCAGAATTAATCGCTCCTGCTTTTCCGATAGCTACTGTTGCAACCGGCATTCCTGCAGGCATTTGTACCGTTGAAAGTAAGGCATCAATACCGTTAAGAGCCGAGGCACTCATAGGAACCCCGATGATTGGTTTGATAGTTTTAGAAGCTAAAACACCAGCCAAATGAGCGGCCATACCAGCAGCAGCGATAAAGATTTGAGCCCCTTTGGCTTCAGCGGTGATCACGTAATCTTTGGTACGCTCCGGAGAACGATGTGCTGATGAAATGATAAGTTCATATTGAACACCAAACTCTTCGAGGGTTTGTGAACACGATTGCATAACATCAAAGTCGCTTTTGCTTCCCATGATAATAGATACGAATTTCATTGAATGATTCCTTTGTTTTGTGAATTTAAGATTTAGTAATTGTCCCCATATCCTCTGCAGCAGGGATACGGAAAAAAGTATAAGCGGGTAATACACATGGGAGTTTAAAGCGGTTGAGATTACCGCTGTGGACTTGATCCCATACTTTGCCATTTTCAGCAATTAACTGTTTGAAACGGATACTCCATTGCCCATTGTCGTAAAAAACACTCCCGATGTCGTTATCGATTTCACTCAGCACGGAGCCTTCTGGAACGACAAGTTCCATTGAGTCACCTGGGAAGGTTTTGTATTTGCACTCAAAAAATTCACCACTCTCATCGACAATAGCGGCAACTTGGTGTGTTCCCATCATCATCGTAAAATCGAGGTTTTGTCCATCATGCTTTTCAAAAGGGCGGTTGATCAGGTACGCATCGGTAAAGCCGCGATTTTGTGTCGTATTGAGTTCACGCTGATAGGCGTCTCCATCAAATTTCCCCTCATAAAAATCATCGATAGCACGGCGATAGGTTTTAGCGGTGATGGCTGCGTAATAAGGTGATTTTGTTCGCCCCTCAACTTTGACCGAATCGATACATTCGCTTTCCAAGATCTCTTTCATATGAGAAGCCAGATTGAGGTCCTTGGAGTTCATGATATAGGTTCCAAGTCCTTCCTCTTCGACAAGCTTGAATAATGTTCCCGTTTCAGGGTTTGAAGCAAAGATTTCATAGGGAAATCGGCAGTCGTTTGCACAGCTTCCACGGTTAGGAACGCGCCCGCTTTGGAGTGTTGAGATCAAACATCGCCCGCTATACGCAAAACACATCGAACCGTGAACAAACACCTCAATCTCTAAACCAGGGAGCTCTTTTTTGATGACCATCAAATCTTTAAGGGATATTTCCCGTGCCGCGATGATAAGACGCGCTCCCATATCGTAGTACACTTGCGCATCCAAGACGTTCATGACATTGGCTTGCGTCGAGAGGTGCAGGGGAATTTGAGGAGCGATTTGGTGAGCGAGTTTTAATACGCCGGGAGTGGCTACGATAAACGCATCCGGCTCTAGTGAAGCCATTGTAGCAATATGCTCTTTTAGCAGTTTAAGTTGAGAGTTAAATGGAAAGCCGTTGATCGTGACGTAAACTTTTCGTCCACGTGCATGCGCGTAGTCAATCCCTTCTTTGAAGCTGACTAAATCAAACTCTTTACCCGATCGGATACGTAGAGAAAAATGGCTTACTCCACCATAAACGGCATCTGCTCCGTAATCGATGGCAATTTTGAGTTTTTCTAAATTTCCCGCAGGGGAGAGGAGCTCCACTTTTTTCAAAACCTATTCTCGATTCTTTGTAATTTTAAGGGAATTTTACCTTAAAAAACCTCTACTTTTGTCCAAATGATGCGAGCAATGCTTCGATTTCGTCGCTGGAAACAACATTATCAGTGTTTTGATCGCCAGGAAGATGAACAGCAGACGCAACACGCTTGGAATCGTCTACTTTACTTGAAAAGAGGTGGTTCATATAGGTTGAGAGCGCACGCATAACATTGATAACCCGTTCAATTTTTTGACGGTGAATGTCTTGGTATTGCATGATATCCATGATGTTCATAACGGTATCAATATTGGTTTCCATCATATCTTTGAGAGAACTGCTTTTTGCCTTGGCATTTTGGTTTTGCGCTAATTGAGTTTTAAATGCTTCTACATGCGGAAATTTAGTGCACAATGTTTCGAAAAGAGCAATGTTGGCATCCAAAACGTTATTAACTTCGTCCACAGTATCTTCAGCATTCGTTAGATCGTTACTGATCCCCTCGATAAGGTCAAAAATTTCCGTTGCTTTCTCTTCACTTTCTTTAGTAACATCATCGAGCTGATGAACCATTTTATTATCATCCGTAGGCGGTGGCGGCGGCCAGCTGTGAACGGCAGAGACACGATAATCGTGTTCGTTAAATTCAGATTCGTCATCTTCTACTTGCTCTTTGGTTTCGGTAGACAAATCGTTCATATCCATATCAACATCTTCATTCATTAGCGCATCAAGTTCTTCTTGCGTCATAATATAATTACCCCGGTACTGAAATATTGCACTATAATATCATTAATATGATTATTTTTATAGGAAATTAGATGAAAGTTGACCTACACAATCACACCGTACTGTGCAATCATGCAACGGGAAGCGTAAATGAGTATGTAGAAGCGGCGATTGCATGTGGGACAGAGTATTTTGGTTTTTCGGATCATGCACCTATGGACTGTGATCCACAATATCGTATGGATTTTTCGCAGATGGAGCTGTACGAGCAGTGGGTGGGCGAAGCCAGAGAGCGCTACAGCGATAAAATCACTCTCCTTTTAGGATACGAAGTGGACTTTCTGCCGGGGCACATGGATGATCGTGTTTTAAAAAGAGCATGTGACTATACGATAGGATCAGTTCATTTCATCGATGGCTGGGGCTTTGATAACCCGCAATACATTGCCCGATACGACAGTGTCGATATGGATGAAGTGTATACGCGCTATTTTGCTTTGATTGAGGCAATGGCAAAAATGGGAAAATTTGAGATTGTCGGTCACTTGGATCTGCTCAAAGTATTTAATTTTTTGCCAAAAACAGACATTCGATTATTGGCAAAAAATGCCCTTAAAGCGATCAAAAAAGCCGATATGAGTATAGAAATAAACGTCTCAGGATGGCGTAAACCCGTAGGTGAAGCCTATCCTTCGCAGGGGTTACTGCAAGAAATTGCCGCTTTGGATATTCCCATTACCTTTGGTTCCGATGCACACCGCAGCGATCAAGTAGGGATGTTTAGTGATGAAGCCCAAGCGCTGGCGCGCAGTGTCGGATACAGTCAATGTGCGTTATACCGAAACAAAGAACGCACATTGATTAAATTTTAGGCATCAACTTCTACGTGTTTAACTTTTAATTCGCTATACTTTTTGCACTATTATTACATTTCAGGAGAAACGCATGGGTAAATTCGTAAACAGCGTCGACGAGTTTTTTAGTTTTTGTAAAGAGAACGATGTTCAGTTCGTAGATTTTCGCTTCACAGATATGAAAGGGACATGGCACCATGTTACCTACCGTTACAGTGCAGTCAATGCAGGTCAGTTTGAGGGTGGTTTACCATTTGACGGTTCTTCTATCGATGCATGGCAGCCGATCAATAAATCTGACATGCTGTTGAAACCAGATGCACAATCTGCATTTATGGATCCGTTTACAGCAGATCCAACCATCATCGTTTTTTGTGACGTTTTTGATATCTATAAAGGTCAAATGTATGAAAAATGTCCACGTTCAATTGCTAAAAAAGCACTAGAGCACCTTGCGCATGCAGGCGTAGGAGATGTTGCGTATTTCGGTCCTGAAAATGAATTCTTCGTTTTTGATGATGTCAAAATTCGTGATGAAGTCAACTGTTCTTATTACGAAGTAGACACGGAAGAGGGTTCATGGAACGATGCAAAATCATTTCCTGATGGCTACAACACAGGTCACCGCCCACGTAATAAAGGTGGTTATTTCCCAGTAGCGCCGATCGATACTATGGTTGATTTACGTGCAGAGATGATGTTGGTACTAGAGCAAGTGGGACTTGAAGTTATTTTGGGTCACCATGAAGTAGCGCAAGGTCAAGGCGAAATCGGTATCGTATTCGATACCCTTGTAAATGCAGCGGACAACGTACAAAAACTTAAATACGTTATCAAAATGGTAGCCCACCTCAATGGTAAAACAGTAACCTTCATGCCAAAACCACTTTACGGTGATAACGGTAACGGTATGCACGTTCACCAATCAATCTGGAAAGACGGCAAAAATACATTCTATAAAGAGGGCGGCTACAGCAACTTAAGCGAAACGGCTCTTCACTATGTTGGTGGTATTTTTGCACACGCACGCGCAATCGCAGCGTTCACTAATCCGTCAACCAACTCGTACAAGCGTCTTATTCCAGGTTTCGAAGCACCGTCAATCTTGACGTACTCGAGCCAAAACCGTTCAGCATCTTGCCGCGTACCATATGGTGCAGGTGAAAAAGCGACACGTATCGAAATGCGTTTCCCGGATTCAACTTCATGTCCATACCTTGCGTTTACGGCTATGTTGCTAGCAGGTCTTGACGGTATTAAAAACAAAATGGTTCCGATTGGACCAATGGACGAAGATCTCTTTGAGCTCAGTCTTGATGAGATTCGTGAAAAAGGTATTCCTCAAATGCCACACACGCTACGCGGTGCACTTGAATCCCTGATCCGTGATAATGAGTTCCTTAGGCCGGTAATGAGTGAATTGTTCATCGATACCTATCAGCACTACAAATTTGAAACACAAGTATGGCCGGACGAAGCGCGTCCAACAGCTTTTGAGTTCATTTCAACCTATTCTTGCTAATTTAACACTACTCTTTTCCCGCGAAAGCGGGATTTTAAATCTTAGATATCAATAAAAATTGCCATTCTTTTAAGAAATATTAGGCATAATCAGAGCAACATTATTTATTCAAGGAAGTTTTTATGAAACGTAGGGGTTACACACGTGTCAGTTTGGCAATCGCATTAGCAGCAGCTGCCGGATTAGGTTACATTGCTTATTTACAATACCAGCTTGCTGAAGTAGATTCAATTATTGCAAAAACCGTTGTTGGCGCACATAATGCTGCAAAAACGGCAGCAAAACAACAGGCGGATGGAAATGGCTCAGTTGAATTCACAAAAAATGATGAGCTTGAGAAAAAAGGGTGGAAGCTTTCAGCTGATAAGCAAAGTTATGAGCTTGCCAAAGATGGAAAAGTGCATGCCGCTATGGTTTTGGATCACAAGACAGGTAAGGTAATGTATAAAATTGACTGTGGTAGTTTCCAAGATGAAAAAGCTCAGCAAGAGTGTTCAGATGTTCTTGATGGCACAGGTAAAAACTACGTTAATACAGACGAGGTTCCTTGGTAGTATAAAACCCCGTTCGTGGTGAGCCCGTCGAACCATGAACGGCTATTATTTAGTCGATTACTTTCGGGCCTGCTGCTGAGAAATCAAATCCATTTTGCCCATCATATTTTTTGAAGTTATTGATAAACATTTGGGCTAAATTATCACGCTGTACGAGATACGCTTCCTTGTCAATCCATGCATTTCGAGGATTGAGAATAACGGGATCAACACCCTTAAGTGTTTTAGGGATACTGAAGCGGAATGTATTTGTAGTATCAAATTCACTTTCACGAATCGAGCCATCAAGAATAGCATGGATACATGAGCGGGTATCTTTGATGCTCATACGTTTACCGACGCCATAAGCCCCTCCCGTCCATCCTGTGTTCACCAAATAAACATTTACATTGTACTTATCGATTTTCTCACCCAAGAGTTTTGCATAGACCGTTGGATGCAGTGGCAAGAAAGCCTCACCAAAACATGAGCTAAACGTTGCAACTGGCTCCGTAATACCACGCTCAGTTCCTGCAACTTTCGCTGTATATCCACTGAGGAAATAGTACATTGCTTGCTCTTTGGAAAGTTTGCTCACAGGAGGAAGAACCCCAAACGCATCAGCGGAGAGGAAGATGATATTTTGTGGATGTTGTGCCTGTAGTGATGGCTTGTGGTTTTCAATATGTTCAATGGGGTAAGAAACACGTGTATTTTCTGTTTTAGATCCATCGTTATAGTTGACAAAACCGTCTTCATCATAGACAACATTCTCTAATAAAGCATTCTTGCGGATAGCAGCATGAATTTCAGGCTCGCTTGAAGGATCAAGATTGATTACTTTGGCGTAACACCCACCCTCGAAGTTAAAGACACCATTATCGTCCCATCCGTGCTCATCATCACCGATGAGCGCACGTTGGGGATCAGTGGAAAGGGTTGTTTTACCTGTACCGCTAAGACCGAAGAAAAGACAGGTGTCATTATCAGGACCTACATTAGCAGAACAATGCATCGCCAGCTTCCCCTCCAGAGGAAGCCAGTAGTTCATCATGGAAAAGATCCCTTTTTTCATCTCGCCGCCGTACCAGGTACCACCGATAATACAAATATTCTCTTCTACATTAAAGAGAACAAATACTTCCGAGTTCATTCCGTGGCTTTTCCATTTATCATTAACCGCTTTACACGCATTGAGAACGGTAAATTGTGGTTTAAAAGTGGTTAGTTCTTTAGTGCTTGGGCGGATAAACATATTTTTGACAAAATGAGACTGCCATGCAATTTCAGAGATAAAACGGACCGAACGCTTACTCTCAGCACTCGCACCGCAGAAAACATCGGTAACGTAAATGGATTTATTAGAGAGCTGCTCACGGGCCACTTCCAACAATTCATTGAAAATCGCTTTGTCGATAGGCTTGTTAACATCACCCCACGCAATGAACTTATTAGATGGGTCTTCATTCACAAAATACTTGTCTTTTGGACTGCGGCCCGTAAAAATGCCTGTATCAACTGTGGTAGCACCACTGTCTGTGAGGGCGCACTCACCATTTTGCAACTCATGTTCGATCAATTCATCAAAGCTCAGATTATGGAAAATCTCTTGAGCGTTTTTAATCCCTAGCGTTTCAATCTCTGCGGATATCATGGTATTGCTGTCCCTTTATGTCTCAATACACTACCCCTATAATAGGTTAAGTGACAATATGGCGCGAATTATACGCCCCTTATGTTTAATCGTAATTAAAGAGAATGAATTGTTTTGAAAACAGATAATAAATTATTATTCAAGTGAATGGTGAATTAATTATTTTTTAAGATTAATAGGTTCATAATGATACTAGAGTTACGAGTGTAGCTACTTTTTTTATCACATAAGGAGTAAGCCATGAAACGTTCTGGTTTTACTATGATCGAGTTGATCTTCGTTATCGTTATTCTTGGTATTTTGGCAGCGGTTGCCATTCCGAAATTGGCAGCAACACGTGATGATGCGAAAATTGCTGGTGCAGCTTCGAATGCAAATCAGATGGTTAAAGATATAACAGGCTATTACACTGCAAGAGGTGATTTGAATGCGACGAGCATTGATCAAATTACAAACGGTACAACCGGTGCCGGATGGTCGATAGGTGGTGGTACTTTTGCGCCTAGTGCAATAGCTCAAACTTTTCAAATTAGATTTACAGATAAAGCCACGCAGTGTCTTCATATGGATATAAACGCTTCTACTACAGGGGCTGGTATTACTGTTGTTCAGGATTCAAATGCTACAACAATATGTCAAGGTGTTAATGACGTAATTAAAGGGCAAGTATTTAACCTTGGCGGTGTGAGGATAGTTCAATAGTTTTACTCTATCCCCAATGATTTCGTTGGGGATGAAGTTTATGATTGAATTGATTTATGGGATTGCAAGTCAATCGTAGAATTCAGGGCAATAGGATGATGGAATGAAACGAACTGCTTTTACGATGATAGAATTGGTATTTGTCATAGTGGTGTTGGGAATTTTAGCGGCGATTGCGATACCGAAATTCGCCGCAACTCGTGATGATGCGCAAGTGGCGAAAGGGCGCAGTGATGTTTCAGCGATTCGCTCGGCGATTGTGAGCGAGCGCCAAACGCGTTTGCTCAAAGGGGATACCTCTTATGTTTCTGCTTTAGATGGGGTAAGTACTAATCTTTTTGACGGGCCAGATATTAACCATACTCTTTTGCAATATGGTATTACTCCTGGATCTGGAAACGGTAAGTGGACTAAAGTAGGAACAACGTATACGTACACTGTTATGAGTGATCCGGTCGCATTCACATATACACAATTGACGGGTTCGTTTGATTGTAACCATACGAATGTGAACTGTAAACGCTTAACAGAGTAAAGTCTGAGCTCTTTCTACCAGATAGCCCTTTTGGGCTCCCCTCTTGAATTACTGACATATCACAGCGACACTCTTCTAGAAATTGGTTTTCAGGTTTCCGTTACTCTTGGTAAGCGCGAAATGAAGGGTGTTGTCCTTGAAAACACTGAACAGCCTATATTTAAAACACAATCGATCATTGAAATACTCCCTTTCTTCTTTTCTCCGACTCAAATTAAAATGGCGCAATTTATGGCGGAGTATTATGGGTGTTCACTTGGAGAAGCGCTTAATTTATGTGTGCCGTTTCCCGTCATTCCGTGCTGCGACACGGAATCCACAGAAGAAGCATGGATCCCGAATCAAGTTCGGGATGACAAAATTCCTATTAATATTACCCTCTCTGAACAACAAACAGAAGCCCTAGCCTTTATCCGTTCTCATCCGGTATCTCTTTTGTTTGGTGATACAGGTGCAGGCAAAAGTGAAATCTATATGAAACGTATGGATGAGATGCTAAGTGAGGGAAAACGAGCATTGTTATTGCTCCCAGAAATTTCTTTAACACCGCAGATGGAAGAACGTTTCAAGCATCATTTTGGCGAAGTCTTTGTGTTGTGGCATTCCAAAATGACTCCAAAGCAAAAAAAGATTGCATTAGCTAAAATCTACGATGGGAGTGCACACATTATCGCAGGTCCACGATCAGCACTGTTCTTACCGATTAAAGAATTAGGGATCATTGTTGTCGATGAAGAGCATGACGAAAGTTATAAATCCTCATCACGTCCGCGTTATAATGCACGTGACATGGCTGTTTATGCAGGGAATATGCTCAATATCCCTGTAGTGCTAGGAAGTGCAACACCGAGTTTATCGAGTTATGCCAAGTATCCTTATTTTCGTTTGCGTGGGGGGTATTACACTTCCAAGCGGACGTTTGTATTTGAATCATCCATTGAGGCATTGACCCCGTCAATCGATGCTGCGATTGTCAAAAATTATCGAGAAGGTCATCAAGGGATTGTTTTCATTCCCACGCGGGCCAATTTCAAGTACATAATGTGTGATAGTTGCGGTTACACGATAGAGTGTCCGTTTTGCAGTGTGGGGATGAGTTTGCACCGACATGCAAAAGCGCTCAAGTGTCACTATTGCAACTACACGGAAGTACTACCGCGACTGTGCCCTAAATGCCAAAGTTCAAAACTTACCAACTCTCGTTTAGGGACCGCGGAAGCAGTAGAACATTTACGCACGATTACGCAGGGGATGTACGTAACGCAATTTGACCGAGATGTGATTACGACGCAAAACAAGCTGATTAAAACGCTCAAAGCCTTTAATAATCGTGAAATAGATTTACTCGTAGGGACACAGATGCTCTCAAAAGGACATGATTATCATGACATTACCCTCGCAGTCGTTATGGGGATCGATAACCTGTTGGCGCAGGCGGATTATCGTGCAAGAGAAAAAGCGCTCTCGCTTCTGGTGCAAATTGCAGGACGAAGCGGGCGAAAAGAGGACTCAACGGTACTGGTTCAGAGTTTCAATGAATCTTTTTTTAGGCCATATTTGGATGATTATGAACTGTTTTTACAAAGT
>JAQTOQ010000193.1 GCA_028713245.1 Sulfuricurvum sp.
TTGACGCTTAGCAGGATCACCAACTAAAATCTCACCCTTATCGGTAAATGCGACAACAGATGGCGTTGTATTTTTACCCTCTTTATTAGGGATAATTTTCGCTTCACCGCCTTCATAGACAGCAACACATGAGTTTGTAGTTCCTAAATCGATTCCAATTACTTTTGACATGTTAAATTCCTTAATCTTTATTTTTTTAGTTTGCTATTACGACCATTGCATCACGCAAGGTTCGTTCTTTATATTTGTACCCTTTTTGAAAGGTATTAACGATCTCTCCGCTCTCATGAGCGTCGCTATCCACTTTTTGTACCGCGTTGTGAATCTCCGGATCAAACGGATGACTCTCATCAACCGGTGTAACACCATGTTTTTCTAGAACACTGAGCATTTGCTTGAGTGTCAGTTCAACACCCTCTTGTAACTTTTCCAAGAGAACCGCTGGCTCTGCTTCAATAGCCGTTGCAGCGATCGCCATTGACAATGAATCCACTACCGGAATCAAATCTTTGGCGAATTTTTCATTTGAATATTCAAGCGCTTGATATTTCTCACGCTCTAACCGTTTTTTGATATTGTCGAAATCAGCATGTACGCGAGCGTACGTATCTTTTAGAGATGCTAATTCTTCTTTTACTTGTGTTAATTCGTCTTTTTCTTCTTGCACATCATTCTCTTCGAGAACGACCTGCTCTTGGGTTTCTGACGCTTCGTTAATTTCATTTGACATTATTTAAAGACCCCTTATTGTTGAAATCTGGTGGTATTGTACTGCATTGAGTCATACGTTGTCAAGAGTAATATGAAATATTTTATATAGAATAGTTTAGTCGTATACTATCAAGTCTACTTTTCTCTTTCTAACTGCTATAATAAGGGTAAAAAAGATGTCTGATGCAGAAAAACACCTTACGTATCTTTACTATTATGGCTCTATTGATTTTTGCTTATGTATTATGGATTATGCTACCTCCCCTGAATATTAATCCTAATGCATGGAAACTCTTTGTTATTTTCAGCGCCACCATACTCTCAATTTTACTCAACCTTCTCCCCATTATCGCAGCCTCTATTATTGCCTTGGCAGTGAGCGTTTTGAGTGGCGTTGTCGAACCTGCAAAAGCCTATGCTGGATTTTCGGAAAGTTTTATTCTCCTTATTGTAGCTGCCTTTTTGGTCTCTCATGCGGTTCATAAGTCGGGGCTTGGCAAACGTCTGTCACTGCATATGATCAAACGTTTCGGAAAATCAACCCTCGGACTTGGGTACAGCGTTATGCTCACCGATTTATTAATTGCCCCAGCTTTTCCTAGCAATACGGCACGATCCGGTGTACTGTATCCGCTTGTTTACGGTCTCGCACACGATTGTGGGTCCAAGGTGGGCGATGGAACCCAAAAAAAAGTTGGAAGCTATTTGATGATGACCTCCATGGCAGGGCTCACCGTCTCCTCGGCTCTTTGGCTTACCGCCATGGCTGTCAATCCAATAGGGGCAAAAATCGCTGAAACTATGGGGATTCACATTACCTTCTCCTCTTGGCTCATGGCTTCGATGATTCCGACACTGGTTTCTTTTATGGCTATTCCGTGGGTGTTATACTGCATCTATCCGCCGCAACTTACTGCAACCCCAGATGCGCCGGCAAATGCACAAGCGATGCTTGATATCATGGGTCCTATCAGCCGTAACGAGTGGATTACTGCATCGGTATTCTTAGGAATGCTCACCCTGTGGTCACTTTCAGGATTCTTTTCCATCGACAAAGCGGCAGTTGCTTTTGGAGGATTGGGGATTCTCATCGCTACACGTGTATTTAGTGTGGAGGATTTTCACTCTCAGGGAGAGGCGCTAAGTACTCTCATCTGGTTTGCAATCCTGTTTGCGCTTAGTACACAGCTCGCCGAAATGGGCTTCATGAGTGCCGTTGCCAGCCACTTTACCTCTTATCTCGTTGGTATGTCCTGGATGGCTGTTTACGTCTTACTCATAGTACTGTATGTAGCGATTCACTATTTTTTTGTTTCCCAAAGCGCACATTTACTGGCCCTCTTTGGACTTTTTCTGAGCATCGGTATGAGTGCAGGCGTACCGGGAGAGCTTATGGCGATGATGTTGCTGTTTGCCACCAACTTTAATGCAATCATCACCCCTCAAGGTTCCTCTGCCAATGCGATCTATTTTAGCTCAGGGTACATAACCGCGCGAGAAATCTATATTTATGGTGGAGCTATCACTCTTTGAAATCTTATTATCTATCTGGCCATCGGGACACCATGGATCCTGGCAGTCACCCGCTCATGAAAACAACCTTTATCAAAAATGGTTACTATGGGCTCAAAATTTTACTCTCTACCCTTGCCCTTGTGGCGATTTTGTATCTGCTGCTATTTACTCCATGGGGAAACAGCTTTGCAAAGTCTCTTGTCGAAAAAAAGCTAATTTCTGTTTTACAAACACCCGTAACGATTGATAATTTCACGCTCACCCACAATGCAGTAGCCCTTAATTTTCACGATTCCTTGAATAATACCGTTCAAGTAGATGGAAAATTTTCACTTATCACACTCACGCTTCACGCTTCTTATCAAGCTGATTTATCCCATGTTGGCGAGCTGAATACCTTTAATCTTCCTCTCAAAACTTCCGGTTCGCTAAACGGCGGGTATGGGCTTATGATGATGCAAGGTTCTGTAAATCTTTTCGATGGAGATTTACTCTATCGTGTCCGGCTCAACCGTTTTCACCTTGCTGACATACATCTTTCTATCATGAATATTAAGTATCAAAATCTCATGCAATGGCTCGAGTATCCTCATC
>JAQTOQ010000055.1 GCA_028713245.1 Sulfuricurvum sp.
AGCATAATAGCTAAATATATAATTGGAGACACAATGAAAAAAATTGCTGTAATGATATTGTTGGCGATGGGCTTAAATGCCGGACAATTTAATTGGATATATACCTATAAAGAAGCTTCCGCTAAAGCTCTCGCTGAGAACAAACCTATGCTTGTTTATATGCACCGTCCAGGATGCGAATCCTGTGACTTTTTAGAAGAAAAAGTATTTAAAGATGACAATCTCAGTGCATACACGAATGAGCACTTTGTTCCCGTATTGCTAAACGTCAGCAAATCGGATGCGCCAAAGCACCTCATCGTAAAGGCGAGTCCTGTATTTCATTTTGTGAATGCAAAAGGGGAATTTATCGAGGAAACACTGTATGGCGGAAAGAATGCTAAATCTTTCCTCAAAATATTGCAAGAAGTGGAAATCAAATTTACCAAAGGTAAATCGACTTCTAATTAGACCTCGTGACTGTCATTTTCTAAAACTTCTTTGATCGTTTTTTCGTCCGCTTCATGAATGTCTAAAACGGTCCCCTCAAATACAAGATCCATTCCCGCCAGGGGATGGTTCCCATCCAGCGTCGCTTTTTTACCGTTTATCTCTTTGACCGTATAGATAATAACATCCTCGTCATCATCTTCCATGTATCCGTCAATCTCCATACCAACATGTAAATCCGCTGGAAGTTCGCTGATATTTTCGGTAACAAGTAACTCAGGATCATACTCACCAAATGCTTGGTCAGACGATAGGGCTACTTTGAACGTATCTCCGACTTTTTTACCTTCCAAAGCTTCTTCAACACCGCTAAAAAGCTGACCGTAATCACCGTGTAAATAGCTAAGAGATTCTGTCTGCTCATGCAGAAGTTTTCCCTCACTATCGTTGATATGGTAGTCGATGGTTACAATACAATTTTTAGTCACTACCATGGAGTTTTCCTTTTAATACTTTTATCGAGATTATAGCAGGAGTTTGTCAAGCTACTCTTGACTTTTCGGACGCGCAGAGGTACAATTCCCCTAATTAGTTGCATAGTCAACTGTTTTGGAGTTATTATGAATCGATGCGAATGCCCTACCGAAGAATCTTTAGGATGCCTCACCAATCTTTCCGCTATGGCTGCGAGGAACTATCTCACGCGTCAATTATCTTTGCACGATATCGATATGACGATCGAACAGTTCAAAGTGATGGTCGTATTATGGAAAGAAGGGACATCAACCCAACAAAACATTGCCGATTTTGTCGGTAAAGACAAAGCGAGTGTTACCCGTCTCATAGCAGGGCTTGAAAAACGCTCCCTCATTAAGCGTACCTCTGATAAAACCGATAAGCGGTGTAACCTCGTCACCCTCACACCGCAGGGAATCGCTCTGGAGAAACCAACGATGGAGGTTTTAGAAAAAGCGACTCTTCATCTGCACCGCGGTATCGACCCACAAGAACTTGCTATTACCCTGCGCGTCTTAAAACAGATGTGCCAAACTTTAAATTATTCATCAAAGGAATCCAAATGAACCGCGTTACAACTCTTGCCCTTTCCTCTGTATTACTCATCCTACTAAACGGATGCGAACGTCCTAAAGCCGCCGGAATGGAAAAACCGCCCGAAGGACCTGTCCCTGTACGTGTTACTACCGTTCAATCGGGGAATTTTCCTGCACTACTGGAAGCAACGGGTCAAACTGTGGCATTTAATACGGTACAGGTGTATGCACGAGTGAACGGCTATCTACAAAAAAGGGTTTATACTGAGGGACAAAAGGTCAATAAGGGAGATGTGTTATTTCTCATTGATCCTTCTGATTTAAAGAATGCTCTTGAAAGTGCTAAAGCCTCTTATGCATTGGCCTCTGCAAACCATACTAATACTGTTGCTGTTTTAAATCGAATGAAACCTCTGGTTCAAGCAAATGCCGCCAGTGCTCAAGATCTCGATACCGCAACCGCCAATGAACGTAATACGGCAGCAGCTCTCTGGGGGGCAAAGGCCTCATTGGAACAAGCAAAACTCAATCTCAGCTATACCACAATCAAGGCTCCCATGAGCGGATATGTTGATAAATCAAAGATGGATGTGGGAACCTATATTGCCGCTGGTGCTAATGGGCTTTTAACCACGATGTATCAAAGCGATCCAATGTATGTTAATTTTACGTTTAGTGAAAACCAAAAAATAGCACGCCAAAATGCACTCTCCTCTGGCAAGCTTGTTGCTCCAAAAGATGGGCAATATGAGGTCGAACTCACGTTGGGTGACGGAACCGTCGTCAATAAAAAAGGTCGCATCAATTTTATAGCTCCCTTCATCGACTCTGCAACGGGGACTATAAGCTATCGCGCCATCATCGATAACAGTGACAATCTGCTACTACCAGGGCAGTTTGTTCATGTCAAAGTCAAAGGAATGGAGTGGAAGAATGTCCTCTATGTCCCTCAAAAAATGCTTATGACAGGAGAAAAAGGTAAATTCGTATACAGCATCGAAGCCAATAACACCGTTACCGCCAAACCTGTTGTCGCGACACAATGGATTGGGGACAATGTCTTGATCCAAAGCGGTGTAGAAATGGGAGAAAAAATTGTTGCAGAGGGTCTAGCGAAACTGCATCCTGGTTCTCAAATCATTGTAAATGAGAAATAATCATGTTTAGCAAATATTTTATCGAACGTCCTGTTTTATCGGCAGTTATTGCCATGATTATAATGCTGCTTGGCTTTACCGCTATCAAAGGGCTGCCTATCTCCCAGCTTCCCAATATTACACCTCCTACCGTTGTGGTGAGTGCGCAATATCCAGGTGCGGATGCTCAAACGATTGCTAATACGATTTTAACCCCTCTTGAATCTCAAATATCCGGTGCGGATGGGCTGATGTATATGAGTTCTAAAGCCGCTGCATTACCGGGAAGCGCAACCATAACGTGTACTTTTAATATTGGTGTGAATCAAGATTTGGCTGCTGTAGATGTCCAGAATCGGATCAACTCGGTCATTTCCCAACTGCCGCAAAGCACTCGTGATCTAGGAGTTAGTGTTCAGAAGAAAACCTCAGACATTCTCCTCATCGTAGCCATTACTTCTCCTGATGGAAGCTATGATTCAACACAGATCAGTAACTATATTTCCACCAACTTACTTGATGAAATGAAAAAAATTCCAGGTGCTGGACGTGCGCAAATTTTCGGCCAACGCGATTATGCAATGCGTGTTTGGCTCAATCCTGACAAAATGGCCTCATTAGGAGTGAGTACAGCTGAAATAGCCGGTGCGATCAAAGACCAAAATCTTCAAGTTTCCCCTGGGCGTTTAGGGCAAGGTCCTACCAATGATGATCAAATGTGGACAATGCAGCTCACGTCACAAGGGCGTTTCTCAACACCCGAAGAGTTCCAAAACATCATCATACGTGCCAAAAATGATGGATCAACATTACGTCTAAAAGACGTTGCACGCGTGGAATTAGGGAGCCAAAATTATGAATATTTTGGACGGGTCAACGGCAAAGCGGCTGCAATCATCGGGATTTTTGCTGATACCAATGCTAACGCGCTGGATACGTCTGCTGCGGTTGCCGCAAAAATAGAACAGCTTTCTCATAAATTTCCAAAAGGGTTAGCGTACGATATCCCGTACGATACAACCGACTTTGTTAAGATATCCATTGAAGAGGTCATTTTCACCCTCTTCGCCTCTATCATATTGGTCAGTTTGGTTATTTTCCTCTTTTTACAAAGTACCCGAGCTGCCATTATCCCAGTGCTTTCTATTCCAATCTCTCTTACGGGAGCATTTATTGGAATGTACCTTTTAGGATATTCGATCAATACTCTCACTCTTTTTGGGTTAGTACTTGCCATCGGGATCGTCGTGGATGATGCCATTGTGGTTATTGAAAATATGGAAAGAATACTCCAAAGTGAAAGACTCTCACCGCGTGCTGCAGCTATTAAAGCTATGGGACAGATTTCAGGTCCCGTTATCGCTATCGTCCTCGTCATGTGTGCTGTTTTTGTCCCGGCAACATTTATGGGGGGAATGACAGGACAACTGTATAAACAATTTGCGGCAACCATCGCTATCTCAGTCATTTTTTCAGGGTTTATGGCACTCACCTTTGCTCCTGCAATCGGCGCCTTGATTCTCAAACAGCATGACAAAGAGCCTGCCCGATTTTTCCGATGGTTTAATCGTATTTTTGGAAAAATGACCGACAATTATGTTCGCCGTTCCGGATGGATGATACGCAAACCCCTCATTTTCTTGGTAATTTACCTCTCTACTTATGGTTTTATCTTCTTTTTCCACAAAACACTTCCTACTGCCTTTTTACCTATGGAAGATCAAGGGTACTTTATCACGGCAATCGTTCTACCTGATGGTGCAACTGCAAACCGCACCCTTAAAGTTGTCAAAGAAGTCGAAGCCATTCTAGGTGCGCAAGAAGGTGTTTCCAAATATACCGCCATCACAGGTCTCAATATTTTGACATTTTCTCAAGAACCCAATGCTGCTGTTATTTTTAGCCGTCTTAAGCCATGGAATGAACGTACAACAAAAGATCTCAAAATATTTGGTATTTTAGGCTCTCTTGGGCCAAAGCTGGGAAGTATTCAAGAAGCAAAAGTCTTTGCAATGCCTCCACCACCAATACGTGGAATGGGACCTTCTGATATGTTCAGTTTACGTCTTCTGCAACCTGGTGATAATAATGTCGCACGACATGCCCAAACGACGAATACATTTATAGATGCCTTGCGCAGTGAACCAAGTATCAAGAACCCTTTTACAACGATGAATATCACAACGCCGACACTGGCTGTTGAAGTCAATCGTGAAAAAGCCAAAATGCTCGGACTCTCAATAGCGGATATTTTTCAAACGCTTCAAGCCTCCATTGGTACCATGTACATCAATCAGTTTGATAAAAATGGTAAAGTGTACTGGGTGCAAATGCAATCCGATGCTCCTTATAGAGCGACTCCAGAAGATATTGGACGGGCATGGGTTCGCTCCTCGTCAGGGCAGATGATACCTCTGTCAAGCGTCATAAAAGTGACCATGTCAAGCGCACCATCCTCTATTGAACATTTTAACGGTGTTTTGAGTACAACCATCATGGGATCTCCTGCACCGGGATACAGTTCAGGAGATATCATTAAAGTCATCGAAAAAACTGGTACTACGTTACTGCCTACTTCGGCAAGCTACGATTGGGATGGGCTGTATCTGCAAGAGAAGCTTGTTGGTTCTAAAGCACTTATTATTATGGGCTTCGCCCTGATAATGGTCTATTTGATACTTGCAGCTCTTTATGAGCGCTGGACTTTGCCAATCTCTATTATGTTAGCTGTTCCGTATGGAATCATGGGAGCGTATACTGTCGTATGGTTAATCCCATTTTTGAACAACAATGTCTTTTTTCAAATCGGGCTACTAACACTGATCGCCCTTTCGGCGAAAAATGCTATTTTGGTGGTCGAATTTGCGGAGGAACAGCGCCATGAAGGTAAAAATATTTATGATGCAGCCATGGAAGCTGCACGTTTGCGTTATCGTCCTATGATGATGACCTCCTTCGCATTTTTAGCAGGGATGTTGCCGCTCATCTTCAGTTCAGGTGCGGGTGCGGGCGGACGTTTTTCTATCGGTATCGCTATGTTTGGCGGAATGTTATCCGCTACGTTTATCGAGCGTTACTTTATCCCATATCTCTATTATTGGGTAGCAACGTTTCAAGAAAAAATTTCACCTAAAAAAGGGGAAAACGATGAACACTAAATCCTCCCTCTTACTTTCATCACTCCTATTGGTAAGTGGCTGCAGTATTGGACCCGACTATGTCAAACCAACCAGTGCTGTTCCCGACACATTCCATAATAGTGATACCAACCAAAGTGACCTCCAAAAGGGTATTATCGATAAAAATTGGTGGGAATCATTTCATGACCCAATTCTCACCCAACTGGTCACTAAAGCATTGGTGTCAAACTATGATATTGCTATTTCGCAAGCACAGATAAATGCCTATCTCGGTCAATTTGATCAAACCGAAGCGTATCTCTATCCGCACATCAACGGTTCTGCCTCGTTTGATCGTAAAAGTATGGAAAATGCAATTCCAAACCGAAATCTCAGAGACGGAATCACCTCAACATATTCTGGATCACTAAGTATGGCAAGCTATGAAATAGATTTGTATGGTAAGGTCAAACGGACAATGGATGCCGCACGCTCACAGCTAATGGCAAGCGAATACAATCGTCGCAGTGTTCAACTTACCGTGTCGGCAAGTGTATGTGCCTCCTATTCTCGTCTTTCTTCTCTAAATGATCAAATTAAATTGGCCCATGACAATATCACCGCCACGCAAGAAATTGAAAAAAACACTCTTCTAAAATACAAACTGGGAGTCAGTTCAGAAACGGAATGGCTCAGTGCATCCGCGCAACTTGAGGCATCCCGTTCTACTCTCTCACAATTGGAAGCTGCACGGACATCTGAGGAAAGTATTCTAAATACCTTATTGGGAGAAAATAACAAAAATATTAATGTTTCCACAATAGAATCAATCAACGTTCCAGACGTTCCGGCAGGTTTACCGAGTCAGCTTCTCACGCGCCGACCCGACGTTGCTGCTGCAGAACAAAACCTCATCGCCGCGAATGCAAAGATTGGTATTACCAAAGCCGCCTATTTTCCAAGCCTTAGTCTAACTGCAATGCTAGGGGTACAAAGTGACACATTATCCAGCACGTTTTCAAATCCAACAAAACTCTGGCAAATTACCCCTGTTGCCACTATCCCTATCTTTACCGCCGGGCTCATAGATGCACAAATGAGAGTAGCCCGTGCTGATTACAACCAAAGCGTAGCGATCTACCAAAAAACCGTCCTAACTGCCCTAAATGATACAGACAATGCCCTCGCTCAAAATGCGAAAGCTAAAGAGCAAATCGTCTTTAATCAAAAAAGAGCCGATGCCCTCAAAAAAGCGTTTGAACAGGCACAACTTCGCTACAAAGTAGGCACCTACTCTTACACCGATTTGCTTGTCGTGCAACAAAACTGGATCGCAGCGCAACAACAGGCTATCATATCAAAACAAAACGTTCTCACCACCACTATTAGCCTTTACAAAGCTCTCGGTGGCGGGTGGGAAAACTAAAAGGGGTTCTTATGGGGAAAAAAATCGGAACATTAGTCATTTTGGGTCTTATTGCCCTTTTTCTTTATCAAGGAATACGCTATTTTTATTACCACTCCCAAAATGCCGTTACCGATGCCGCCTTTATCAAAAGCGACCGATTGGCGACACTCTCCTTTAACATCAGTGGAAACGTTATTTCTCTTTTAAAAAAAGAAAATGAAACGGTTAAAAAAGGGGAATTGCTAGGAGTCATTGATCCCATAGACCTCACAACTGCTAAAGAAGAATTAAGCCACCGTGTCCAAAGTATGAAGGCCCAAATCCAAACCCTCATATTACAGCGTAATCGGCTAAAGCCTACCCTTAGCCTTCAGACTTCTATCGCCTCCAAAGACATGGACAGTGCAAGCAGTGAAACAACCGCTCTAAAACATCAAATCAAAGCAGCACAGGAACGTGCTAACAAATTCTCTCTTGATGAACATCGCTACGCTGCTATGCTCAAAGATCGGCTGATTGCCGTTTCAGACTATGAAGCTATTCATCTTCAAAGCGTCATTGCCCAACAGGAGAGTGCTTCTTTGGAGGCAAAACTCTCAAGCCTTAATGCAACACAGTCAAAAGCCAAAAATACGATGGCGCTAAGCGGCTTGAATGAACAACAAATCCGTGAACTCGACCAACAAATTCTTTCCATGACTGCACAAAAAAAGGCACTCGAATCGTCGCTGGAAGATTTGGAACATAAAGTAGGTTACACACGTCTGTATGCCCCCTTTGATGGTGTCGTTGCCAAAAAATTTGTCGATACCCCAAGTATTTCCAAACAAGGTTCCCCTATCTATGCTCTAACAGACCCCAAAGCACTCTATGTCGAGGTGCTCCTTTCTGAAAAAGAGCTCCATGGCCTCAAAGTTGGTAATAAAGCGGTAGTCCATACCGATGGCGTTCCAAACACTCAATACAACGCGCACGTCGAATCCATCTCCGCTACCTCCGCTTCCACCTTTTCACTCGTTCCCAGAGACATTGCCAGCGGTGAATTCACCAAGCTCGACCAGCGTTTTATCGTCCGCCTAAAGTTAGAAAATATCCATGATCTGCGTGCAGGGATGGGGGCATCTGTAGCCATCGCGAGAAATTAGATGAAGAAAGCCTGGGATATTAGCCCCAAAGAACGTGCTATCTTCACAATTATCGTGATGACGGGTGCGTTTATGGCGATTTTAGACACCACCATCGTGGATGTCATTGTCCCAAAACTCACAGGCCCACTCTCTACCGATATGTTCGGTGCCCAGTGGATTATCACCAGCTACATGATTGCCGCTGCTATTGCCCTGCTTACCACTGAATACTTCATCAAACGTATCGGGGCCAAGGGAGTCTTTTTAACCGGTGTGGCTACTTTTACCCTCGCATCTTTGGCCTGCGGTCTCAGTGCTACGCTCGAGCAAATGATCCTCTTTCGTGTCATCCAGGGATTTGGGGAAGCACTCATCATGGTTACCGCGCATATCATGATCTTCAGCTATTTCGCTCCTGAAAAGCAGGGGCTTGCGATGGGGATTTTCGGCCTGGGTGTGAGTTTTGGTCCTGCTGTTGGTCCAACGTTGGGCGGATACCTCACCGAATACTACGACTGGCGTATGGTCTTTTATGTCAATGTCCCCATCGGAATTATTTTGTTTATCGCAGGATGGATTCACCTGCCAAAATCTCTGACATTTGACAAAGTGAAATTCAACATTTTGAGTTTTTCACTACTGAGTATCGCTACGATCTCTTTGCTCATCATGCTCAGCCGCGGTCAACAGTTAGGATGGTTCAACTCGCAGCTTATCGGATTTTTCTTGCTTGCAGCACTGGTCTCTTTTGCTCTGTATGCACTGAGTGAACTCTACTCTCACGAGCCTTTGATCGATTTTAGTCTGTTTAAAAACATCACGTTTGTCAATGGGATCATGATCTACTTCTTTGTCCTTGGATTTTCGATGTATCAGTATTTTTATCTCTTGCCCATCTATTACGAACACATCAAAATGCTCCCTACCTTTGATGCAGGTATCGCCGTATTCGTCTTCGCCCTCTTCATCGGTATATGCGCCCCTATCGCAGGAATTCTGGCGGATAAAATCGGAGCACGTATTACCCTTCTAGCAGCAACCATCGTCTATGTCATCACCTCGATGACCATACTGCCATCATTGAACTACTACACCCCGCTTCACCAAGCGATGATCTTGACTATCCCCTTTGGCATTGGGATGGGGCTCTTTTTTGCTCCCGTCACCGTCTTGTTGCTTCAAAATGCCCCTACCCATAAAAGCGAACTGGCGATTGTACTCATGGACTATTTTCGGTTTGTCGGGGGAAGTTTTGGCACGGCATTGGCAACCAACAACATGGAATATTTTAAAAATCTCTCCTTCACTCGTATGGAGGAACTCCAAAATACACAATATCTCAGTGATTTTTTGACCAATGCACAAGATCAGATGAGTATTGCTCATGAGCAAATGAGTGCTATATTTGGTAACTATGAAGCGCTGATGAGCTATAGCTATGGCTTCTACAATACCTTTGTCCATGCTGGATATTGGGGATTGCTGGGTTCCGTCTTTGTTCTCTTACTCTTTATCCCTTACAAATTTTCCAAGGAAACTGCATGAAAAAATGGATCTCCCTAATCCTGCCAACACTGATGTGGGCGCAAAGCTACCCAGAAGTGATGAGCAGTATCAACACCTCACTAAACGTTCAAAGCGCACAGCAACTGCAAAAAGCGGCCTTTGAACATGCCAAGATGACAGAGGGGAAAAACTACCCTACCATCGACACCTCCCTCACCTATATCCGTTTTCAAGAAATTCCTACTGTCACTTTTTATTCACCAACAGCGCAAACCGCTCCAATGGGGACCAAAAATCACACCGAGGGCGCTATAAGCATCACCTATCCCCTCTTTAGCGGATTTTCAATCAGTGCCCTCAATGAAAAAGCAGGCCTAGCACATGAAAAAGCGGGACTCGCGGTATCTGATCTCAAACGAAACCTGTATTTGAATGCTACACAACTGTATGGCACTATCATTTCCGTAGACAGTACGATCCAAGCGCATATCGAAGCCAAAAAAGCGATGGATGACGCCCATGCAAAAGCCAAAGGGTTCTATGATCACGGCCTTTTGGCACCTGCGGAACTTTACGCCATAGAGGCAAAACAACACAGCGTTGAAGCACAACTGTCTCAAGCCAAAAACCACAAACGCCAAGCACTCAACCAACTCTCCTATCTAACCCACAGCGACATCAAAGAAGCAAGCCCTTTTACAGACACCCTCACTACCCCATCACATGATGAATTACTCATGATAGCCCTATCTGAGCGTGAAGACCTCAAAGCGCTTGCAAAAGGGCTCAATCTAGTCCACAGCGATATCACCCTCGCCAAAAGCCGCTATTATCCCAACGTAGCTCTCATAGGTGCCATCAAACACCAAGGAGACACACTGGAACTCAACGGCGATGGATACAGCAACGCCAACAAAAGTTACGCAGGGGCAACCGCATCGTGGAATCTGTTCAACGGCATGTCCGACTCCCATGCCGTACAAGCAGCACAAGCACAAAAACTCGCTGCACAGCTAACCTATGAAGATTACAAAAATAAAATCACAATGGAGATTGATAACGCCTACGAGGCACTAAGTACCTTGGAGAGTATGTTGCACAGTGTACAAATGGAAGTCAAAGCCGCTCAAGAGTACACTAATCTTACACGAGGACGTTTTGAGAACAAACTCGCCAGCGCC
>JAQTOQ010000194.1 GCA_028713245.1 Sulfuricurvum sp.
CCCCTGAGTTTTATCCGGCAGAGGACTATCATCAGAACTATTACAATGAACATCCGACCCAAGGGTACTGCTATGCGGTGATTGCCCCAAAAATTGAAAAATTTATGGTCAAATTTGGGGATAAAGTCAAAAAATAATAGGGGTGTTTTCCCCAAAAAGGGGAGAAGATTATTTACAAAGTTCTACTTCAATACGGCGATTCTCCGCACGACCTTGTTTTGTTTTATTTGAAGCAGCTGGATTTTTTTCACCTTCACCGTTAGTGGTTAAACGATCAGATGCAATACCTTGATCAATCAGCATAGTTTTTACTTTTTCAGCCCGTTTTTCAGAAAGCGTTTGGTTATACTTATCTGAACCTGTGCTGTCTGTATGACCGACGATAGTCGCTTTATAAGTTGGGCTGCCTTTCAAAAATGCTGCAAAGTCTTTAACTTTTGCAATACCTGCTGCATCCACACTGTACCCATCAGTAACAAAGTTCAAATGTAACGTTGCTTTGAGAGGACAACCATCAGCGTCCACTTTAAAACCTGCAGGAGTGTTAGGGCATTTATCTTGAGGATCAAATACACCATCATGATCGCTGTCAACATTAAGCGGGCAAACTTTTGCTGCAGGAACTGGAACAGGAGCAGGAGTAACAACGACAGGTTTTGGCTCAGCTACTACTACAGCAGCAACAGGAGCGGCAACAGCTGCGATCATAGGTGCTGCAGTTGCTCCAAATTTGAACGTCAAACCTGCAAGCGCGGCAACGTTATGAACTTCACCATTGCTACCATCAATACCGTTATTGTTCATTTTATACATGTAAAGTGCTTCAAGTTTGAGAGCAATACTCTTAGTAATGTCCATTTTAGCACCTAACCCTGCGTCTAAAAGCATACCATTATAATCGCTTGGGTGAGTATTCGTGTACCATTCATACCCTAAACCCGCTTTTGCAAACGGAGTGATATTAGAGATGTTATTCATTTCATAGACACCATTTACCATAGTGGTCAAAACGCCCGTTGTATCTGAAAAACCGGTAACACGATCACGTCCATAAAGAACGGACAATTCTGGTTTAATCACATCCGAAAAGTTATTGATTTGAGCGTCAAGACCAAATACGGGATGATCTTCGACCCCACCCATCGCGCCATTTGCGTGAAGACCTGTTTCATTAGCAGTAGAATTCCATAGATATCCAACCATTGGACTGACTTCATAATTATAATCACTTGCACTTAGTGCTACGCTTGCAAGTAATGTAGATAGGATAATTTTATTCATGTTAACCCTTTATGCTATGTTTATACAATTTTAACGGAAACAATAAAAGGAAAAGATTAAGGGGAAGGTTTATGTAGTAAAAGATGACTTAATTATCTCAAATTCTTTTTGCATGGTTTCATGGAAATCATTAACTGCATTGCTTAGTTCCTTTTGAACCGCATTTATTTTTTCAAGATGATGGGCGCTAAGGGCTTCTAATCGCTCATAGGTTGTGCGGAAAAGCTCTTTATCCTCAGTGAGCAGGATAAGGTCTTCTTTAGGCGCCCATTTGCGTTTTACTACCCCGCTTTGATTGATCTCAAAAATAACATTTTGGGTATTTTTGGCCGCAATGTATTTGGCAGCAATATACGCAAAGAAATGCTTTTTGTGATTGTTATGATGGCGCTGAATTACATAGTACATAGTGAAAGCATAACATAAATTTAATTCCATATATGCTAGAGTTAGTATACTTCAAACAGGAGATAACATGTGCAGGGTTTATAAGTTAGCAATTATTGGAGCAGGTCCTGCTGGTATCGGTACGGCTATCGAAAGTTATACGCTTGGGATGCGCGATATTGTCATGTTGGAAAAAGAAGAAAATCATAATTCTACTATTCGTAAATTTTACAAAGAGAACAAACGTGTAGACAAAGATTGGAAAGGGCAGAAAGTTGATTTGGACGGAACCATTTATTTTGTAGACGGGACCAAAGAGACGACGTTGGATTATTTTGACACCTTGTTGGATAATGAATCCATTGAGTTAAAAACTCATTGCGAAGTTCAAAAGATTGTGAAACATGAAGAAGGGTTTGAAATTTTTATGAGTGGGGGAAGTATCGTAGCACGTAATGTCGTGGTAACTATCGGACGTATGGGAAAACCCAATAAACCCGAGTATAAATTTCCTCCCTCGATCAAACATTTAGTCCATTTTACCCTCGATTCCTGTGGCTTAGGAGAAAAAATCATGATAATCGGAGGAGGGGATTCCGCTATCGAGTATGCCGTTGAATTGTGCGATAAAAATAACGTTACGATTTGCTACCGTCGTGATAATTTTTCACGTGCCAATCCTACAAATCAAACAGATATTAGCAAAGCAATCGGCGAGGGTCGTCTCGTCGCAATGCTTAATACAGAGATTACAGAGTTAGAAGCAGAAAACGGACGTGTAAAAGTAATCTTTTCGGATGGGCATTGGGAAGTATATGATCGGTTGATTTATGCAATCGGTGGAACAACACCAAGCGGATTTTTACAAAGTAGTGGAATCAAAGAAGAGGGCGGAGTTCCGGTGTATGATACCAATTATGAAACTAATATTCCGGGCTTATTTGTTGCTGGAGATATTACCCAGGAATCCGGAGGATCAATTGCGCTTGGATTGAATCACGGATTTGCAATTGCTACGCATATCATGAATCTTTTAAAATAGATTCATCTCTGTGGCTGATTGGTCCATCAGCGGTGTAAAGAATAAGCTCAATTGATGTGTGAAGATACTAAGAGGTTGA
>JAQTOQ010000195.1 GCA_028713245.1 Sulfuricurvum sp.
TGCGTAAAAAACTAGAAGAACGGTTTGGAAGTGTCAATCCGATCGATAAAATGGTTGAACTCACACAGACTCCTGTGTTTTATACCAAAGCGTTGAGATTTGGGAAACACAAAGGAAAAACGCTTCCAGAAATCGTGACTGCGGATAAAGGATACCTGACATGGATGTTGGGTAATATGGACGGTCTAGACGATGATATGCGCTACAGTATCGAAAAAGTTTTGGCTTCCTAGCGCAGTAAATAGCTCAACGGGATACTGAGGCTGATATTTTTTGTCGGCTTTGGAAATTGCGGGGCGGTGTTTTTGATTAAAGTACGTGCATCCTCGTCCAGCAGTTCAAATCCTGAGCTCTGAATAACTTCTATATTTTCGACACTTCCATCACTTTTTAGACGAAACCCAATCCGAACTTCCCCTTGCATTTTTAGACGCTGTGCATTTCTGGGATATTTGAGATTTTGTATCAGCAAAGCTCTTATTTCTCCCAAGTGAGCGTTCAAAAACTCTTTTTCGATATTCACGCTTGGCACTATTGGGGGATGTGTTATCTTGGATGTTTCAATAGGTAGTGATAATGGCGCAGTTTGTGTGGTAACGCTTGGGCGAGAAATCGGTTGCGGAACCACCGTTTGTATTGGTTGAGCAGTTGAAGCAGGCGTTAGTGCTTTTTGGATTACTGGAGTAGGTGTTATGGGAGTTTCTTTTTGTCCCGGTAGCGATTTAATTTCTTCTTTTTGTTGATACAGGGTTGATTTTTTGGGCAAGGAGGGCCTCTCAGGAGATGATAGCGAAATCATTTTTAGTTTTAAGGCTGTTCGGGATTCTTTTTTTGGATGATGCGTAAAAGAGAAAATGAATACACAAAGTAAGCAAAAATGAACTAATAATGAATAAAAAAGTGGACGTGAAATAGCTATCATTGAGTAAAAGTTTCAGTCGTTTTCTATAATTTGAGAACGCTCTATTACACTATTATCCATATTATGATTGAGGGCGTAGGATAGAAGATCAAAGAGATCATGAATGGTTTGAAATTCTGTATCCTTGGAATTCACTGTGACAATGGCCATATAAATGTGTTTGGTAAAACAAATGTCTTGCAGATGATAAAGAAGGTGTTCAGCTGCCCTTAATCCCTGTTTCTCGGTTGTACCATCGAAAACAATAGCACATAAATTAGATTGAAGCAAAATGATTTTATCATTTGCTCGAAGATGTTTTTTATATCTGTTAAAGTCAAAATCTTTTTCAGAAATATAAGTCAGAACAATAGAATATGATATCTCTTCACGTAAGTATTTAAAATGATAGTAGGCTGTTTCAATTATCAACTGTTCTTGAAGGTGTTTACGATTCTCGTTAAAAACGTCAATCATCTCTTATCCCTGCTAATTTTAGTTGATTATAGCATAGCTTTAGAAGATTGTCTTTAGTGAGGAATTCCTTGGGATGGTAAAAAATCCTTTAATGTAACAATCATATTATATATTTCCTGTATTCTTTTAGGCTGATGGATTATAATGTGCGGATGAATTATGATGAACTGTACGGAAAATCGATACTGTTGTTAGGAAAATCACGTGCCCTTAATAGTGAAGAGTTTGAAACGCTTTTGACATTGCATGATATTACTCTTTGTTCAAAATATGAAGATGGGATTGCTCTTGTGATTGAGGGGAAGCTCATGAATCCCTTACAGCAAGATGAGAGCGCACGTCTTTATGAACAGGGTATTGTCCCCATTGTCGCGATCGAGAGTGTTGAACAGTGGCTGTGCGGTTCGATTGAACCTAATCGGCTGTTGATGAGTCTAAAGCTCTCACGTGATCAGGAACGCTTGGTTGATTTTATTCAAAATCGCTATATTAGCGATGAGTTGTTTTTTAAATTGCTGAAGTTGTACGATTGGCAGGGAGAAGGGCTTTTTGATAACGATACAAATCGTAATGTTACCGCCGCACTCATCAGTCGTTTTTATCAGGATATCGAACGTAATCATAACATTCAATATGCGATGAGCGGTTTGGCTCATCTGATACAAAAATACGGAACCGTCCAGCTCATTGATGCAATAAGTGAACTCTCCCCTATAGCCAAAGAGTTTAAGCATCCTAGCGACCGTACGCTAGCAGGGGTTTTGGATGCGATGGCATTGCATCCGCATACGTCCTATAATCTTTTGCGAAGGTTGATGGGTGAGCGCGCAGAGTTGTTGGCGCGCAGAGTTCCATTGGCGCTAGAAGAGGAGCTATTGGCGCTTAAACATGAGACAATCGATCAATTATTAGCGTGTAACGAAAGTCTCTCCATTGAGGGTGCCGATACATTAGAAGCGACGCATCCTGAATTAATTGCACAATCATTTCCTCTTACACAAGAGCGATTCGAGAGGTTAATAAAAGTGTGCCCACAAGCGTTGGCCTCCAATACGACCTTAAGTGTTGGGATGCAGCAGACGTTGATGAATTTAGATGAAGTCAGTGTTAATTTAGGATTATCCTCTAACGCTTCAGTGGATACATGTCTGCTAGCGAAGTTATATGAAAGTGGACGTTATAATACGCAGATAGCTGGAAACACTGCGATAACACCACAGCAATGCGAAGAACTGTGGATGTCTAATGATCCTTCCGTCTTGAATGCTTTGGCTGCTAATGTTTCTACCCCTGTGGAGATTCTTTATCAGCTGGCATTGGACAACCATTATGAGCGTAGTGTTAAAACAAATGCCGCGTTTGGCAAACATATACAAACCTATAACATAGGATGGCA
>JAQTOQ010000002.1 GCA_028713245.1 Sulfuricurvum sp.
CTGGATTTAGCAATCAAATCTGTTGAAGCGCAATGGTATGAAAACTGGGAATTGTGTATTGCGGATGATAAAAGTACTCAAAAAACGACCTTGGAGTACCTAAAGACTATTAAGAACCCTAAAATAAAAATAAACTATCTTGAAACAAATCTCAATATATCGGGTTCATCAAATGAAGCATTGAGTTTAGCGAGTGGCGACTATGTTGCTCTTATGGATAACGACGATGAGATTACTCCTGATGCTCTTTATGAAGTTGTAAGAACCATCCATAAAACAGCTGCGGAGCTTATCTATAGCGATGAGGATAAGCTGGAGCTGGATGGGACGTTAAGTGACCCACATTTTAAGTCTCACTTTGCTCCTGATATGTTTTTAAGTCAGAACTATATCAGTCATCTTGGCGTTATCAAAAAAGAACTGATAGAAAAAGTCGGAGGATTCGCTATAGGACTCGAAGGTGCTCAAGATTATGATTTATACCTCAAAGTTTTAGAACATACCGACAAAGTACACCATATCTCTAAAGTCTTATATCACTGGAGAAAGATACCCGGTTCATCGGCAGCTGATTTTGACGACAAATCTTATGCTCAAGAAGCTGGACTCAGAGCTTTGAAAAATGCTTTAAAGAGAAGAGCGATAGATGCAGATGTCTTAAATGGAAAACATGCAGGCACCTATAGAGTTCTCTACAAAATCCAAAAAGAACCTTTGGTGAGTATCATCATCCCATTTAAAGACAAGCCAGAGCTTTTGAGAATGTGTATAGAGTCAATTTTAGATAAATCTACTTATAAAAACTTTGAAATTATTGGCATCAGCAATAATAGCAGCGAAGAAGCCACTTTTGAAGAGATGAAAAGAGTTGAGAATTTGGACGATCGTATTAAATTTTACGAATATAACGTAGCTTTTAACTATTCTGCTATAAATAATTACGCGGTTAAAACCTATGCCAAAGGTGAACAGATCATCCTTCTGAATAACGATATAGAGATCATTACCCATGACTGGATAGAGGCGATGCTCGAATTTTCGCAAAGAGACGATGTTGGCGTCGTAGGTGCTAAACTCTATTATCCCAACAATACATTACAACATGGCGGAGTTATTGTAGGTCTGGGCGGGGTTGCCGGTCATTCACATAAATATTTTAATAAGGATGATTCGGGTTATTTTCATAGACTCAACATCCTCCAAAATCTCAGTGCCGTAACAGCAGCATGTTTTATGGTTAAAAAATCCATTTATCAAGAGCTTAACGGGCTAAATGAACAAAACCTAGCCGTGGCTTTTAATGATGTTGATTTTTGTCTAAGAGCAAGAGAAAAAGGGTATCTAAATATTTTTACCCCTTATTGTGAAGCCTATCACCATGAATCTATCTCTAGGGGTCATGAAGATACCGCCCAAAAACAGGAAAGATTTAACAGTGAAGTCTTTTTTATGCAAGAGAGACATAAAACCATTTTAGAAAAGGGTGACCCCTACTACAATGTAAATTTGACCCTTGATCGGGAAGATTTTAGTTTGAAAGCACTCAAAAAGTGATGAACAAGAAGATACTAGTCTTATTATCGACGTACAATGGAGAAAAATATCTGCAGGAGCAACTGGACTCACTGTTCGCACAAAGCTATAAGGAGTTTGAAATAATCGCTAGGGATGATGGCTCTTGCGATAACAGTTTGGCGATATTGAAAGCTCACAATATAACTCTTTTAGAGACTAAACAAAATCTTGGCGCCAAAAAAAGCTTTGAGGCATTGCTAAAATTTGGATTAGAAAACAGAGAAAGTGACTATTTTATGTTTTGCGATCAAGATGATGTATGGGAAAGTGACAAAATCGAAAAAAGTTACCTAAAAATACAAGAAATTGAGCATAATCGTTTGGATATGCCGGTACTCGTTCATAGCGATTTGAAGGTAGTGGATACCAAATTGGCTACCGTACATGGTTCATTTTGGGAATACGAGCATATTCTCCCACGGTATAATTCTCTTAATCGGCTTTTGATGCAAAATACCATTACGGGCTGCACCATGATCATCAATAAAAAGTTAGCCGAAAAATGTTTACCCATACCCGAAGCGTCTATCATGCATGACTGGTGGATAGGTTTGGTCGCAAGTCAATTTGGGGCAATAGGGTACATCGAGGAGGCTACGATCAGCTATAGACAACATAGCAAGAATACAATAGGTGCAAAAAAATTTACTCCTTTGAGTGTATTCAAAAAAGCTTGGGATCTCTTGTTTCATAAAAATCTCTATCTAAAACATTTACATAGTAATCTAGCGCAAGCAAAAGCATTTTTAGAAACGTATCAGAGCCAACTGGATCAAGCGACAAAAGAGATGCTGCAGGATTTTATAAAAATAGAAGAAAAAACGTTCTGGCAGAAAAGAAGTATCCTTTTGAAGTATAAACTTTTAAAACAAGGTTTCATCCGAAATATCGGGTTGTTTGTAAAGATATGAAAAGTTTTGAGCGTTAGAATATAATATTCGATATAATGCCGATTCTAAAAATTAAAAAAGGGAAAATATGACAACAATCACTATCGATAATATCGAATACGATCTTAGCATCCTATCGGATGAAGCAAAAGCTCAAATCGGATCCATCCAAGTTGTCGATCAAAAAATAGCTGATTTGAATACGCAGCTCGCAATTATGAGCACAGCTCGTAATGCATACGCACATACATTACAATCTCTTTTGCCTAAGAAAAAAGCACCAAAATCTAAAGCGTGATTCTTGCAACCACGTTTACCCCCTATTACTGCGAAACCGAAGATAGGGTTCGCTTGGTAATCAACTATACTGATTATAGCAATCGGGTTGATTTTTGGATCACCCGTGCATTTTTACTCAAACTGCTCCCCTCAATGGAAGAATATCTCTACTCCTACGCAACCTCAAACATCATGAATCCAGCACAAATGTCCAATAGCAAGGAGACTTCTGCAACGGATGGCGGAACCTTGGCAGTTACCCACAAAGAGGGTGTTTTACTCGAAGCGGTTGATATGACCTATGTTACGGTTACGGGGATGTTTGAAATACGGATGAGAGGAAAAGAGACCGAGGCGATAGCTGTTTTGAGCGAGCAGATGATGATGACCGTTGTCAAATCCATCTTTGGCGCGGCACCTCATGGTCATTGGGGAATATCGCCACGTCTGCTGGAGTGCTAAGCAGACGGTGTTTTCTGTTTAAATTCATCATTTTGTTCTGTTACCATTCTTCGCTATAATTACGCTTTCATAAAAAATTATAGATTAGGATTCTAATGTCAAACAAATCATTATCTGCCTCCAAAAACGAGCTTATTGCCCTGCTCAAGACCCTCAAGGGGTCGTTTTATTTTGCCGCATTTATATCTCTTTTCATCAATCTCTTAATGCTGGTACCGACGCTGTACATGTTGCAACTCTATGATCGGGTATTGGCGAGCCGCAGTATGGAAACACTGATTATGCTCACGATCATCGTTGTCGTGATGTTTGTAGTGCTTGGATTGTTGGAGTTTATCCGTTCCCGTATCCTCATCCGTGTCGGTAATGCGATCGATGCTAAAATGAGCAACCGCTTGTTCGATGCGATGTTCGCACTGGCCAACCGCCATCCCGGAAAATCGACTGCTCAACCGCTGAGCGATCTGACCCAGATACGTCAGTTTCTGACAGGAACGCCTCTGTTTGCTTTTTTCGATGCACCGTGGATACCGATCTATATCGGGATTATGTTTTTGTTTCATCCGATGTTTGGCTATTTTGCCATCTTTGCGGCAATCGTAGCAGTCAGTCTCACGTTCATCAATGAGAAACGGACCAAAGCGGGGCTGGAAGCCTCTAACAAACACTATCAATCCTCACAATCTTTTATCAACTCCAGTCTGCGTAACAGCGAGATCATCGAAGCGATGGGGATGCACGGGAATGTACGTCGCCGATGGTATGGTCGATATATCTCCTTCCTCAACGAGCAATCTGACGCCAGTGACGAAGCAGGGGTTTGGTCAAACACCTCTAAAATTGTACGGATGCTGATGCAATCTCTCGTATTGGGTCTAGGGGGGTATCTTGCGATCACTGGGCAAGTGACTCCGGGTATGATGATCGCAGGTTCTATCATCATGGGGCGCGCACTGGCTCCGATCGATCTCATGACCGGTACGTGGAAACAGTTTAGTTCCGCACGTACCTCTTACGCTCGTCTAGGAGGATTACTTGCGGAGTTTACCGTACCGACCAAACCAACACCGCTTCCAGCGCCACAAGGGTTTATCGACGTTGAGGGTATCGTTGTTTTACCTCCTGATAGCAAAGTCCCTTCCGTTCGTGGCGTTAGTCTCTCGATCAAGGCCGGAGAAACGGTTGCCGTTATAGGACCTAGTGCTGCCGGAAAATCTTCACTCGCTCGTGCGATGCTGGGAGTATGGCCGTGTATCAATGGAAAAATCCGTATCGATGGTGCTGAAATCGGTCACTATGACCGAGAAGTACTGGGAAAATACATCGGTTACTTACCGCAAGACATCGAACTCTTTGATGGTACCATCAGTGAAAATATCGCTCGCTACGAAGACCCAAAACCTGAAATGGTCGTGGAAGCTGCCCAAACTGCCGGTGTACACGAGATGATCTTGCAACTGCCTCAAGGCTATGACACCCCAATCGGACCTGGCGGAATCGCTCTCTCAGGCGGTCAACGTCAGCGCGTTGGTCTAGCCAGAGCTATTTACTGCTATCCTAAAATCATCGTCCTCGATGAACCTAACTCTAATCTCGACGATGTTGGTGAACGAGCCCTTATGGAAGCAATACTCGAACTCAAAAAGAGGGGTTCTACGGTCATACTTATCACACACAGACCTGCTATTTTAGGGATTGTAGACAAGATTGCGTTTATGCGTGATGGACTATTACAATTATTCGGGACACGGGATGAAGTGCTCGCTGCTCTTGCACCACAGCCACAAGCCCCAATACAAAACGCCGCAGGAGCACAAGCATGAAGGAAGACTACTTGGCAGAGGTAGTAAAAACAACACAATACCCTACCCCTCAGACCAACGATAAAGGGTATCGTCGTCTTGGATGGATTGTGTTGGGCGGATTTGTGGGTGTATTTGGTGTTTGGGCAGCATTCGCCCCGCTTGAAAGCGCTATACCTGTGTCTGGTAAAATGATTGTGGCATCCAGCAACCAAATCGTCCAGCATTTGGAGGGTGGGATTGTAAAGTCAATTTTAACCAGCGATGGAGCACAGGTCAAAAAAGGGGAAGATTTGATCGTCCTAGATGATACGCAAGCTGCTACGCAACTCAATATCATCGAAGCGCAATACTATGAATTGCTCGCATTGGAAGGACGTCTCGCTGCCGAACGTGATCATGCAAGCGATATAGTGTTTTCACCAGAATTATCGAAAATGGAGGCTGCTGCACGTGCGGTGGTTACGGAAAATCAACGCCGACAGTTCACTGCACGGGATAGAGCATTAAAAGATGAATCCGAAATATTAACGCAACGAATCGAACAAATGCACAACCAGATAGAGGGACTAGAAGCCATCGTAAAAAGTAAAACTTCCCTTGCTAATTCATATCGTGATGAAGTCAAAGAGTGGGAAGTACTCTATGCACAGCAGCTGATAGACAAAATACGTTTACGTGATGTAAAGCGCCAAATGGTGAATACAGAGGGTGAAATTGCTAATGCAAAGGCTGATATAGCACGAGCCAAAGCGCAAATCAGTGAAATGAACGCTCAAAAAATATCCATGAAGGCCAATTTTATCAAAGACGTACTGGCCCAAATCAGCGATACGCAGACAAAACTATCCGATATGCGTGCCCGTGCTAGCGGCTATAAAGATATGCTCCAACGCGCTCATATCACTGCACCAATGGATGGAACCGTTACCAATCTCGCCATACGTACCGTTGGAGGGGTAATCCCTGCGGGCAGACCAATCCTCGAAATCGTACCTCAGGGTGAACCACTTATCATCGAAGCACAAGCTGTGGCAACAGAGAGCGCAAACATTCATGTCGGACTCAAAGCAGATATACAATTTCCAAGTTTTCAGCATGTAAAGACTCTCAAAGAAGTAAAAGGAGAGGTTATCCACATCGGGGCAGATACGATTCCTAATGAAGCTGATCATCAGTTGTATTATCCCGTTAAAATCCGTATTACACCAGAGGGAGAAGCAGAGCTTCTAAAAAATCACTTGGTTTTGCAATCAGGGATCCCTGCTACTGCCATGATCGTGGTTGCGTCACGTACCTTTGCCGATTATCTTATCCATCCGTTTAAAACGATGTTTAAAAAGAGTTTTAATGAGCAGTAAACTTAAGCTCTTGAGGAGCGTGGCTTTTTGTGCGATACTCGCTAGTGTGTCGTCTCATGCACAAAGCATTACGTTGAGCCAAGCATATTCTTTGGCTTTGCAACATGAACCAAAGCTTCGTTCAGCGGCATTGAAAACTCAAGCAACCGAGGAACTTATTACACAAAGTCGTGCACGGTTGCTACCTCAAATACAAGGAAGCCTTTCTTATGGATATTATGGCTATGAAGCGCAGTACCTAAGAGAGCCTGTCAAGGAAGATTACAGCAGCTATTCGATTTCTGCATCACAGGCTATCTACCACCCCGAATATTGGCGCGGAGTTGAGGAGAGCCAAGCGCACGTCAAGGGGGCACAGTATAGCTATAATGCACAAGCTCAACAGCTAGGGCTAGATGTAGCAAAAGCCTATTTTGAATTTATACGTGCTCATCAGAATGTTGATCTTTCAGATTCACAAAAAAAATATTATGAGACTAAATACATTCAGCAAGAAGAACTACTGAAAGTAGGACTTACCAACCGTATCGATTTACTCGAAGCAAAAGTTCATCGAGATCGGGCCATTTTTGAATGGCTTACTGAACAAAAACGTTTGAATGTCAGCAAGCTCAAACTTGAACACTTAGTAGGAGAAAGCATAGAAGAAACCGTTACCTTCGATTTTGACACCATTCCCTTAGAAATTTTTTCTATGGAGAAAACAGTCTGGGAAGATAAGCTCGGCAACAATCCCTCGCTCAAAGCTTCTGAATATGCCAGCGAGATGGCACGACACCAAGTTGCTATGCGACAATATGAACACTACCCCAAGGTCGATTTGAGTCTAACCCGCAAAGAGACCTATACTAAAGACACCGTTTCTCATCAGTATGACAATCAAGCCATTGTTCAAATGAGCATCCCTATCTATCAAGGGGGATACGCGCAATCCAAAGTACGCGAAGGGCTCAAACTTCTCGATTCAGCGACACAGGACTTAGACTATACACGCAAGCAAACACGATTACAATTAGAATCGTTCTGGGCAGAGCGATCGCTTATGATTGAAAAAATAAGAGTATTACGCGAATCGCAAAGATCCGCAGAATTGTTTGTGAGTTCAGTGGAGCAGGGACAAGTCGCAGGACTCAAAAGTTTCGTTGATGTTCTCGAAGCACGGGCAAAGTTGTATGCTGTCAAGCGTGATTTACTCGATGCCGGTTACGAACTTATCAATAATCAGCTATCATTACTTGACGTAACCGGTGAGCTAAATTCCGAAACTCTTGAAAGATTTGAAACACTCATAATGCACCTAGGTTAAACCATAACGATAAGGAGTTTAGATTAGAGGGCTACCACAATGACATTTTCTCTAATCATTCCTACCCTTAACGCAGGAGATCCGTTCCTAAAGTTAATCAACACCATCAAGCAACAATCTCTTCAACCGTATGAAATAATCATAATTGATTCCTCATCGACAGATAAAACAGCCTCTATTGCAAAAGATTACGGCTGCCGAGTCGAAACGATAGCTTGCAGGTCATTTGACCACGGAGGGACTCGTACACTTGCTGCATTAATGGCCAAAGGCGACATCCTCTTATTTTTGACGCAAGATGCGCTTCCTGCGGATTCATCCACGTTTAAACGCATCATAGAGGGTTTCGTACACTCTCAGATTGGGGCCGTCTATGGGAGACAACTTCCTTATCCAGATGCCAGCTTATTTGGAGCGCACCTGCGACTCTTTAACTATCCCGACCAATCCTATGAGCGTACGTATAGTGACAAACAGCAGTATGGAATAAAAACAGCTTTTCTTTCGAACTCATTTTGCGCTTATAGAAAAAATGCTTTAGAAAAAATAGGCTTTTTTAAAAATAATCTCATTTTGGGTGAAGATATGATTGCAGGAGCCTTTTTATTAAAAGCAGGATATTCACTAGCTTACAAATCAGATGCTAAAGTCTACCACTCTCACAACTATACCATCTGGCAAGAGTTTCAGCGCTATTTTGACATTGGTGTTCTACATCACAATGAACCATGGCTTTTAAAAGAATTAGGAAGACCGGAGGGAGAAGGTCTAAAATATGTTTTAAGTGAATTTCGCTATCTAATTTCTAATAAAAAAAGTTATCTTATCTTTTATTCCCTATTACGCAATGCCGTTAAATATATTGGCTATAAATTAGGTAAAATACATTCGCTACTGCCCATCCGTTTTATCAAATATATGAGTATGCATCATGGATGGTGGGATAAATTGTGATAAAGAGGCTTATTGAAAGAATTACTAGCTAGGATCATATTTATCCTCATTGACGCCACTATGATCTTCCTAGCCCTTATGATGGCTTATTATATGCGCTATCTTTTCAGCGCTAAGTTTACAATACCTCTCTTGCATGATCTGACACACTACGCCACTATGCCTTTGTTGTATATCATTATTCTCGCTGTTATGCTCTACGAGGGAATATACACCAAGCGGTTCGATTTTTGGCAGGAACACAAGCGTATCGCTGTTTCACTAATAATCTCCCTCGTTATTGTTTTTGCCATTTTAGCACTCCAGAAAGAGGCTGAAAGCTATTCTCGATTTATCATCATTACTTCATTTGTAATGATGATGATCTTTATCCCAATAGAAAAGAGGTTGGTTAAGTATTGGCTATACCGCATGGGTCTATGGCGCAGAGCAGCTTTGGTTTTGGGTGAAGATCCGTTCTTCGAAGATCATGTATTTGGCAACCCTTATTTAGGTTATATCCAAGGGGATGAACAGACATCCAAAACCCTCTTTATAGCATCAGATCATCAAGAGGCCGAAGAGATCGAAACGATTCTAGACCGAAGCGTCAAACGCAATCAAGAAATCATCTTCATCCCTCTCATCAAAAGTTACGATTTTTCAGATTCATTTATCATCCATATTTTTAATGCTCGTACCAACCTGATCGTTTTAGAAAACAAACTCCTAAGCCGTTTCAATCAACTGTTAAAGGGGATAAGTGATTATCTCCTCTCTCTCCTGCTTCTGCCGTTTATAATGGTCATCACGGCTGTTATCGCGGCTCTCATCAAGCGTGAAGAGCCAAGTGGGGAAATCTTTTTTCAACAAATGCGGATGGGACGTGACGCGCACCTGTTTACGTGCTACAAATTCCGGACAATGAGAGAAAACAGTGATGGATTGCTGCAAGAATATCTCAAAAATAATCCCGCCGAAAACCATAATTATATGATTTATCATAAATACGAAAATGATCCGCGTATCACTCGAATCGGACATTTCTTGCGTAAAACATCGCTTGACGAACTGCCGCAGATTTTAAATATATTAAAGGGGGAGATGAGTCTCATCGGGCCACGACCCTATATGCCCCAAGAACGCGAGAAAATCGGTGATAAGCTTTCAATGATTCTGGCAGTTAAACCTGGAATAACAGGTCTTTGGCAGGTTTCAGGACGAAGTGAGATTGATTTTATAAGCCGTGTAGCCTTGGATGCATGGTATGTACGCAACTGGAGTCTTTGGACAGATTTTGTGATTTTGATTAAAACGGTTAAAGTAGTAATAAAGCGTGAAGGGGCTGTATAAAATGGTGCCGGCACGAGGACTTGAACCCCGGGCCTGCTGATTACAAATCAGCTGCTCTAGCCAACTGAGCTATGCCGGCAGGTGGAGGGAATTATAATGAATAATTACTTAAAAAAAGCCTACCAGGAACTTTTACTTTCGCCCTGCCAACCCCAGCTTCAATCTTTTTTCAATCTGATCTTTAAAATCCTGATTTGCGGTGATAAGTGCTTTTTGAAACCGTAAAATTACTTTTGAATCGGTTTGAGGATGAGTGCACAACATCTCTAGCAATGCCCCATACACTCTAAAATCATCTATGTGACTATAGCGTTCTATAATCGCATCCACAGCATGGTTTATCTGGGCATTACTCGAACTATTCTTGTTAATAACCTCGCACATCGTCTCGAACGTCATAACTGCTTCGGAGTTAATAGGAGCTGCTTTCTTACGTGCACTCCATACATATATTGAGACCAAGGCTATGAAAAGCAGCAGCAAACCAGCCATTACAAAGACTAATGTTATTTTATCCATGATAAGAATCACTTTGAGTTAATAAATTGAAAAGATTGTAGCGTATTTTTGAAAAGAGGGAAAATGTCTCCCGCGGATGCGGGAAAGAAGCGTATGAGTTTTTAGAAGGTTACCAATTAACTTCTGTAGTCAACATCCAGCTTTGTTTATCGTTTTGATTACCAGCCGTTGTTGCACCTTCAAATGAATTTGCCGGAACCACAGTAGTATCTTTTGAGTTTACTGTTTTACCTGATGCAATGAATTTAACATTTTTATTATAATCATATGCAACACCATAAATAAACTGATCTGCATCACCAACATTTTTAGCGTCACTTGTAGGATCATTTTTATATGTAATATCTGCGTGATCAAATCGGCCTAAAACAGTCCATTTTTCCATCGGACGGTACTCAGCATTCACAGACCAAGCCGTAACATCATAGTTATGGCTGTTTGCCAAAGATGTATCAGCTGTTTTATCTGACATTCTATCAATTTGTGCAGCGATCAAGAACTCAGGCTGATTATACACTGCATGTAACACATACAAATTTCTATTGTAACGAGTTGAAGCATTAATATCAGTAGTATCTGTCATACCACGATTAGAAGTTGCTAATCCAGCAAATGAGACATTTGCATAAGTATCTTTTTCTACTTTGTATTTACCAACATGCTCACCATTACCCATTACGTGACCTGTCAAACGCCATTCAGCAGACAAACCATCATTTCTACCTTGGTTGGTTGTTGAGTGATACCCTTCTCCATTAAAAAGACCGATTTCACTTGAAAAATACGGCGTTTTAGTTTGAAAATTAACACCCAAGTCTGCTGAGTTCATAGCATCGAATACCTTGCTCTGACCAAATTTATCTTCCAAGACTACTTTGTTGATAGAACGATAGTACCATGAGTTATGCTCTTCGTAGTCAATCCATGGACGGTGAGCAATACCGATCTCTACTCCTGTATATGGAAGAATTTTGTCCAAATACAAATATGCATATTTTACAATCACATTTGCAGGACCATCGCTTACAGTTTGTTGTGCTGTTTCAAGCTCTTTTGTTGCATCCAATGTTACGCGGAAATAATCTTTGTCATTGAAAAATGCTTTAACTTGAACATAGTTACGACGAAGTTCAAAACCTGTAGAGTTGTCATTTCCGTGAGCATCTTTAGCGCCGTAATTGTTGCTTGTCAAACCAAAATAATGCGTACCGCTGAAATCAAGCTTTTTTGCATGAGAACTAACATTTGTATACTTTTTCATATTGTCTTGATATTCTGACAATGCAGATGACTGCTCACGGTTAGCCATATCAACAGTTTTTGCGTCAACGAAATCGCCCATCTCAACGCGCCCTTCTCCGGCTGTTGTAAACACTTGCCCTGTTTTAGGATCACTGAAAAGGGTCATGCTTTCTGCATAAACGGCACTTGTTACGATTGTCGCTGCAAGTGCTGATAAAACTACTTTTTTCATTTGGTATCACTCCTGATTTTTAATAGCAGTATTGTAAGAAAAGTTTGTTACGTGAATGTTACATTACGAAAAGGTTACAATGCGAGAAATGAAAAGAAAATAGTTATGCGGAAGATGAAATACAAAACCCGAGTGCATACGCTAAAACGGGTTTCAAGCTTAAGTTTAGGAAGAGGAGAATTAAAGGTAACGGACGCCCCGAAGGGCGTAAAGAATTTAGTATGTGAGCAAAAAACTTATTTAGTTTCAGCCCAGTATTGACGAACCATATTCGTTGTTTCGACAGGAAGCGCGATGTAACCTAATTTTTCAGCTGCTGCATCACCGTTACGGAATGAGTAGTCGAAGAATTTGATTACTTGATCTCTTGTTTCTGCTTTATCCGCATCACGAGGCATCAAGATAAATGTTGCCGCAACGATTGGATATGCGTTGTCTTGCAATACCAATGAGCTGTAGAAATGATCTTTCTTAGACCATTTTGCGCGGCTTACTGCTGCTTGGAACGTTGCTTTGTTCGCAACAACCCATTTACCCTCTGCTGTTTGCAAGGTAGCCGCAGCCAATTTGTTTTTATCTTTGTACGATGTTTCGATGTATCCGATAGAGTAAGGAGTTTGCTTGATAAGGTTAGTTACGCCCTCGTTTCCTTTTCCACCGACACCCGTTGCCCATCCAATCGCTTTACCCGTACCAAATTTGCCTTTCCACATCTTGGATGCTCCGCTCAAATAATCGGTAAATACATACGTAGTACCTGATCCATCTGAACGGTGAGCTACGATGATTTTTTCAGCAGGAAGTTTGATGCCTGCATTATCCGCAACGATCTCAGGATCATTCCACATTGTAACTTTACCAGCGAAGATATCCGCTACGACACTGTTTTTCAATTTTAGTTTTTCGTCTGCAACACCCGGGATGTTATGGGCAACAACAATTGATCCGATAACTGCAGGGAACTGTGTTAATTTTGCTTTATCAAGCTCTTTTGGAGTCATTGGAGCATCCGTAGCACCAAAATCAACAATACGCTCAGAGATCTGCTTGATACCGCCTCCTGAACCGATTGACTGGTAGTTAACACGTGTGTGCGTCGCTTTTTGGTAGTTATACGCCCAGTCATAATAACATGGTGCAGGAAATGTAGCGCCCGCGCCGTTGATTTTATCCGCAGCGATCATCGATGTTGCCGCGATTGCAGCGATGAGAAGAACTTTCGTCATTTTAGGAAGCATATCGTGTCCTTGAGTGGTTTTTTTAATCTCGAAATTGTACTGCTTTCATGGTAACGAAAAGGTTACAGAGTATGGTAAACTATTGTAATCAAATGGTGATGATAAAGTACTACAATCTCATAATTATGTTTTATTAAAAGGTTTAACCATGCTTCCACGCTACGAAAACAAACTTAACGAAATCCGCACACAGCTCTCAGGGCTAGTCGCATCTATCATCAGAGCCAATGGAGAAACTCTCGCGGCATTCGAAAATAACGCGGACGAGCTCTACGACAACGCACGCTATCATCTCAAAAGTATTCAATCTGATGCCAACAAAATCGACAGTGAAGTAATCAAAACCCTCGCGTTGTATGGACCAGAGGGAGAAGAGTTGCGTCTTCTTGTGGCGTTTTTGAAAATGACCAACGAGCTCGACCGTGTCGGTGAGAACATGAAAAAGTACAACAACCGTATTCAAGAGTTAGGTCGTGGCGAGTGTGATATCACGATTATGGCCTCATCTATCATCCAACTGCAAAAAACGACGCTCAATGCATTGCAGTATATCCACAATTATTTGGAGTCGATGTCCACTAGCGATGCCGAAGAGTTGTATCGTAAAGTATCGGTTGAAGAGTCTAAAAATGACGATCTATTTTCGATTATCGAAAAAGATCTCCTAAATCTCATCTCAGAGTCACATGAGCTCTCTGCGGATTACGTCAAAGTTCTCTCAACGTTGCGCAAGCTCGAGCGAACAGGAGATCGTACGGTTAACATTGCCGCACTTTTATTGTATGCACAGCAAGGCGGCGAGCTAAACTTTCACGCGTAAAAGGTCGAATCCATGAATGCACTCATTCTCATCGTCGAGGACGAAGAAGACATTTTAGAACTTATGGAGTTCAACCTGAACAAAGAAGGGTTTGAAACCATGGGATTTCTCAATACCAAGCGTGTTGCTGAAGTGCTCTGCGAAGAAAAAGTAGATCTTATTTTAATGGATCGCAATCTTCCCGGAACCGAAGGGTCTGAATTCGTAGCCTCGCTGCGACGTCAAGGGATTGACATCCCCGTCATTTTCATCAGTGCCAAAGACAAAGACAGCGACATCGAGCAGGGCTTTGAGCGCGGGGGAGATGATTATCTCACTAAGCCTTTTAGTATGAAAGAACTTATCTTGCGGGTGAAAGCGATCTTGCGCCGTACTCAAAAAGTGCCTAACGAGGGAACAATCGCCTATCGTGACATCATCATTAATCCCGCTTCCCGTACGGTTGTTATCGAAAACGCTAATATAGAGCTCACTAAGCTCGAGTTTGATTTGCTCTACGAACTGATCAACAATCAAAACATCGTTTTAGACCGCAACTATCTCTTGGACAATGTATGGGGGAGCGATGATGTCTACCAAGACCGCACCGTCAACGTCGCCATCAATCGTCTCAAAGACAAAATCGACCCCGATAAAAGCAAAGATTACCTCAAAACCGTGAGAGGAGTTGGGTATACGCTGTGTTAAAAATTCATCAGCTTTTTTTCCTCAACACCCTCGCTCTTTTTACCGGAACCCTCGTCATCGCCTCTTTTGTTGGTTATTACACACTCAAAGATATGATTGTAAACGATCATATCGACAATCTTAAACGAACCATCGAACTCGTAGCGCTCAAATCCAATCACTCTCAAAACGCAGATCACTACATCAAAGTTATTCACAATCAAACTGACTATCGCGCAAGCATGTTTGATACCAATGGGAATGTTCTCGCCGAAAGCAACATCGATAAACGCTCAATTTCACCTCACAATAATCGCATCGAAATCATGCATGCTGCTATAGAACCGTATGGTGTAGCTATACGGTATTCGGCAACGTTTGATGAAGATTATGTTTTTGTAGCCAAGCAGATCAGTTTTCAAGGTGATATCGTTGTCCTACGATTAGGGGTGACTCTGAGCAGCATCATGCATCATTTTTATACGTTGTGGTTCAAGCTCGCGGCATCCTTTGTTCTCTTTATTTTTATTGCGATTATCGTAGCGTATAAAATTTCCAAAAAAGCGCAATACGATATCGCTCAAATCACCCAATATCTCCACGAAATTTCCAACAAAAATTATATGGCGGTTTTAAAACCGGAATATTTTAGAGAATTTTTACAAATTACATTACTTCTCAAAAATCTCGTCAAAAAACTCCGTAACCGCGACAAACAAAAGCGCAAATATACCGCCAGATTACGCCTCATCAACAAACAACAAAACGATATCCTCTCCGCCATCAGCCACGAGTTCAAAAATCCCGTCGCTGCGATCGTCGGCTATACTGAAACCCTGAGCGAAGATTCCAATCTCAATCTCGCAATACGGGAGAAATTTTTGGGAAAAATTCACTCCAATGCGATGAAAATCAGCACCATGCTCGATCGACTCGCCCTCTCAGTCAAACTCGAAAACAATGACCTCTCCATCAAACCTACCACTTTTGATCTTGATGCTTTATGCCGTGATGTCACCTGTGCGCTTCAAGCAAAATACCCCAGTCGCACCATCCATTATGAAGGATTGACCAAAGAAGTGGTTGCCGATAAAACGATGCTTGATCTCGTCATCACCAATCTCATCGACAATGCGATCAAATACTCCGAAAAAGAGGTTACTCTTACGCTAACCGACCAAAATATTCAGGTAAGCGATCAGGGTATCGGTATAGCTCCACATGAACTCGAGCTCATATCCTCTAAGTTCTACCGCGTACAAAAAAACAGTTGGGACAACTCCATGGGACTTGGGCTTGCGATCGTGAGCTACATTCTAAAACTGCACGATTCAACACTTCATATCCAAAGCACTTTGGGTGTTGGTTCTACCTTTTCGTTTAGCCTAGGAACCTTTCACGCAAAAGCACAGCTTCGTCATCCATGATAAATCGCTACAGGGCACTTGCCCCCCTCATAGACCATTTAACCTCCCACAACATAACCCCTATTTTCGTCGGCGGATGTGTTCGTGATCATCTGCTAGGAAATGGCAGTCTGGATATTGACATCGAGCTTTACGGGGTTGAGAGTACCGATAGCCTCCGGGAGTATTTAAAGCCATTTGGAAAAATTAATGAAGTGGGCAAGTCGTTCGGTGTCTTCAAGTTTCGTTATGAGGGCTACGCCATTGATCTCTCCCTTCCGCGCACAGAAAACAAATCGGCACAAGGACACAAGGGATTCAAAGTCCAAACCTACAGCGAGATCGATTTTGCTACCGCATCGCGTCGTCGAGATTTTACGATCAATTCTATGGGCTACAATCCACAAACCTATACCCTCCTTGATCCATATAGCGGTGCCGATGATTTATCCGCAAAAATCCTGAGATGTGTTGACCCTCTCACTTTTGTCGAAGACCCTTTACGTGTATTGCGCGCGATGCAGTTTGTTGCACGCTTTGATCTTACATGCGATCCACAGCTACTAGCACTATGTTCCCAGATGGTCACCAAAGGCGCACTAAAAGAACTCCCAAAAGAACGAATATTTGAAGAATTCAGAAAACTGCTTTTGTTAAGCCAGAAACCTTCCCTGGGGCTATCGCTTCTCGCACTAATGGGAGCAAAACATCTCCTCGCCCCTCCAAGCGATGAAGCATGGAATAAAACGCTTTTGCTAGTAGATGAGACTCCAAAAGATCTTGCCTTACGGCTATGCGCCTTGCTTTTAGAGACCGAAAACCCCGAGAGTGTTCTACAACAACTCACAGCCCAGCGTTCATTGCTCTCCAGCACCCTAACGCTCATCAAATATGCCCGAAAATATGGTGTTATCTCCCATCTTCCCCAGCCTATTTTACAAGGACGTGATTTAATCGCGCTTGGACTCACTCCAGGTTTGGCATTTAAAGAAATACTAAACAGTGCTTACGATGCACAGCTGAATCAGCAATTTTTTACTAAACCTGAAGCAGATGCATGGCTAAAAACCTATTTGGTAATAGCTTTGTAATGGAAACTGTACTACAATATCACCACAAAATGACGCAAGGCTTTGTATGATCGATAAATTATTTTTCAACTTTACACGTGCAAGTGCGCTGCTGATTCTCATTATTGTGGCATGGGTTTTTACCGTTTTATTTAATCATTCGCTAGAAGCCATGAACACCCTTGGCTTGGATTTTATCACCCACGACGAATGGGCACCTAACCTCGATAAATTTGGCGCCTACGCTGCTATTTTGGGGTCAATTATCTCCACAACCCTTGCTATGATGCTTGCCGTTCCTGTTGCTATCGGTGTTGCTATCTTCTTGAGCGAAATCGCTCACGATAAAATCAAAGGTTTTTTTGGAATCAGCATCGAACTTCTCGCTGCCATCCCCTCGGTTATCTATGGGATGTGGGGGCTGTTTTTCTTCGTTCCGATCATTCGCGATATTTTTGGAGGATTGGGAATCGGGTTGCTCGCAGCGGGAATTGTTTTGGCAATAATGATTTTGCCGTTTATGGCTGCCGTTACCCGCGATGCGATGAACACCACTCCTGATATCCTCAAAGAGTCCGCGTATGCATTGGGCGGTACGCAATGGGACGTTATAAAAGACATCATCATTCCCTATGCAAAAGCAGGGATTATTGGTTCTCTTATACTTGCGCTAGGACGTGCTATCGGAGAGACGATGGCTGTTACGTTCGTGATGGGGAATGTACACAAAGTCCCAGGATCGATTCTCGACCCAACCACTTCTATTCCTGTTACTCTCGCCAATGAGTTTAGCGAAGCCGATTCCTCTTTGTACTTCTCAAGTCTTTTTGGTCTTGCATTAACGCTTCTGATTATGAGTTTCGTGGTTATCGCTGTTGCAAAATTTTACTTTTTACGTAAAGCTAGGAGAGCATAATGACCGCCGTACAAAAACGTGTCTTTATTAACAAAATAGCCCTCGCTCTCTCAACACTCAGCGCCCTAATCGCTTTGGGATTTTTGTTTTGGATTTTGGGTGTTTTGGTGATGAAAGGGGTTGGCGCCCTTAACTGGAACATCTTTATCTTTGAGGGAGCCCCTCCGGGAAATCCTGAGAGCGGCCTCAAACACGCACTGGTAGGTCAGGCGATATTAATCGGTATGGCAACAGCGATCGGTGTACCCTTAGGTATTTTAGCCGGAACCTACCTCAGTGAATATGGCAAAAATTCTAAACTCGCCCACACCATCCGTGATATCAGCGACATAATGATGTCCGCGCCATCCATCGTTATCGGTGCATTTGTCTATGCGGTCGTGGTTATGCCTATGGGACATTTCAGCGCATGGGCGGGTGCGATAGCGCTGGGGATTATAATGATTCCCGTCATTTTACGTACCACTGACGATATGCTTCAGCTCGTGCCAGGAGAACTGCGCGAAGCGGCATTTGCACTGGGTGCACCTAAATACAAAGTAATTTTAAGTGTTGTTTATCGCGGCGCCAAAGCAGGGATTTTGACGGGCGTATTACTGGGTATCGCCCGTGTTGGAGGAGAGACGGCACCGTTGCTCTTTACGTCGTTTAACGATAACTTTTTTACCACGGATCTCAATGAAGCGATGCCATCACTGACGGTGACGATTTTCAACTACGCTACTAGTCCGTATGAAGATTGGCAACAACTTGGATGGGCAGCCGCCTTTATTCTCTCGATGTTTATTCTAGGTCTCAACATATTAGGGCGGGTCATCTTATTCGCCGGAAAGAAAAGGAAATAAATTATGGCAAGCATTATTGATATCAAAGAAGAGTGCGCGCTTCACGTACGCAATTTTGAGTTTACGTACAAAGGTGCCGCAGCTCCAAGTTTGAAAAAAGTAACCATGCCCATCGCAAAACACTCTATCACGGCACTCATTGGACCATCAGGATGTGGTAAAACTACTCTATTACGCTCTTTTAACCGTATGCACGATTTGTATCCTGGCAACAGCTATGCGGGTGAAATCGAGTTTGAAGGACGCAATATTTTAGGTGCCAAAGAGGACCTGATCCACTTGCGTACTAAAATTGGAATGATCTTTCAAAAACCAACGGCATTTCCTATGTCTATCTTTGACAACGTTGCTTATGGTATGCGCCTTGGCGGTATCAAGAACAAAACAGAGCTAAACGACCGTGTCGAAAAAGCACTCAAAGACGCCGCAATCTGGAAAGAGGTCGGTGATCGTCTCAAGCATGATGCTAACGGTCTCTCAGGAGGACAGCAACAACGTCTTTGTATTGCACGTGCTATCGCCGTAGAACCTGAAGTATTGCTTTTCGACGAACCAACCTCCGCTCTTGATCCGATCTCCACTCAAGGCATCGAGCGACTCGTCATCGAGCTCAAAGAACGCGTGAGCATCATCATCGTAACACACAATATGCAGCAAGCTGCACGTGTGAGTGATTACACCGGATTTATGTATCTTGGCGAACTCATTGAGCTGGGTCAAACCGAAGAACTCTTCGTCACTCCAAAAGAAAAACTCACGCAAGAATATATCACCGGTAAATTTGGTTGATACACCTCTGCGTTCATGGTTCGACAAGCTCACCACGAACGGAATGAAAATTACTTCCCCATCTTTTCACTATCAATTTCTATAACCGTATGAACATTACCGCGCGGATAAAAATCCGCAATGACTTTTAAACGTTTAGGAGCGATTTTATCCTCAAAGAGGCTGTAGATCTCGTTTGCACTGTTTTCGTGCGATATATGACGGTTTCTAAACGAATTAATGTACAATTTAATAGCTTTGAGCTCTGCAACAAACTTATTGGGCGTATACTCGATGGTTATAGTAGCAAAATCAGGATACCCACTGCGAGGACATAGACATGTAAATTCCGGCAAGGTTACTTTCACCACATAATCACGCTCGTGCACATTAGGCCAAATTTCAAAATCTTTTTCGATGTCAAAATCGGCGACGATTTGTTCTCCGTATTTCATTTTTCTTCCTTTACTGTAATTTTTCCGTGAAAATTGCCCTGACGATAGTTGATCTTTAGCCCTTGAACAATTTTATCACTCTCTTCATCTTCGATCATACCCATCCACGTAGCCGCACCACACAGATGTGCAGAGATATTGAGTCCTTGAATAATATTTTGGTATTTTTCTTCTTTGATATGGCGCGTATAAAGGGGATCAAACCGGACAAAATCAACCTCTATCTCTTTGAGATACATCATAGTCGTGTGATTGACCCCATACTTGTCCAATGCAATCTTATACCCCACAGCACGATACTGAGCCACTTGTTCCTTGAAGCGTTTAATTTGAGGACAGTATTCTTTTTCATCCACCATAATAATTACATTGTTTTTTGCATCAGGATAACGTTGTAACAATTCGAAAGCATGCTGAAAAAATAAACCGTTGCGCAGCGTTACAGGGGATATATTCACAACATAGCGCATTTTATTTTCAGATGCCAAACGTACAACTTGTTCTAGGATATTACTCTCATACTCTCGTATTTTTCCGATACGATTTAAAAAAGGGATGAAACGGCTTTGATGTATAAGAGCCCCCTTTTCATTCACCAACTTAAACGATACCTCGTTCATAGGTATTTTATCACAACATATATTTTGCAATGCAATCGAATAACGCTGCGCTTCCAATGCTTCCAAAGTCGATTTTTCTAGTTCATGTGGGATAATTTCGTCACAATCCGTAAAAGTTTTTTTCTCTTTGTTGGCGTATTGCAATTCATATAAACGCGTAACAATCTCTTGAGGATGTTTTATATGTTTAGTGTCCAGCAAAACCGCCGAAAGTTTAACTTCGATCTCATTGACCAGACTTTCATCATGTTTGGCTAAAAAAAGTTCAATCAAAGCACTGTTTTTTTCTTTCGCCCCCGCTAGTAAAAGGATAAAATCACCCCCCTTATAGCGGCAAAGCGGTAATTTTTTAATCTCTTTTTTGCTAAAAAAATTGTTAATCTGTACGGTAGTTGCTCTGAGAACATCATCACCATTTTTTACCCCATAGCGTTCATTGATCCCTGAGAGATTATCGATACTGATCATTGTCAATGTTCCGATCTTCCCTCCGGTCCAATCATTAAAGCGGGTAAAGAAATACTCAGGAGTAAAAGTATGTGTAACGGATTCAGTAATGTGTTCGTGGCTGCTTTGGTTGATTAAAAAAAAAAGAAAATAGACGGCCATGGAAAACAGCAATAGTGCCAAAATGATAAGAGAGGAGAGGGTAGAATAAGGTTGCGAAAAAAGAGCATACAAAGCGATGATACTCATCAAAAAGATGGGTAAACCCATCCGTAATGCCAGTATAAAACGATAAGTACGCTCTTTTTTCTCGGTATAGGTCATATAATTAGATGTCTAAGTGCTTAACGTCTTTTGCATGCGTTTCGATGTAATTACGACGAGGCTCTACATCATCACCCATAAACAGACCAAACGATTCACTCGCAGATTCCGCATCATCCACAGTAATACGAAGCAATATGCGATTTTCAGGGGTCATAGTCGTTTCCCAAAGCTGTTCAGGGTTCATTTCACCGAGACCTTTGTAGCGTTGGATATATGACCCTTTCTTTGCATGGTCGGTAACGGCGGTCAATAATTCAAGTAAATCACCCTCAAGCGGTAAATTCCAATCTTGAATCTTTTGGAAAATATAATTGGCTTCTGCAAAATGTGGTGATGCAAACAGCTCATCATTGACGTGTAACTCTTCGAGACCCGCTTTCGTTTGAACAAACAAGTGCATGTCTTCATCGCTGATACTCTTAGAGAGAATGTTATTGCCCTTAGCATTTAAAAAACTCTCTACGTGGGTATAAAGTTCTTTTAACGGCAATCCTATGAGATCAGGATTTTCGATAAAATAACGGATCAGCTCAACAAGCGCGTATCGACGTTCGAGAGAATCTAAAGTACTGCGATAGTGGTCCACCATTTTAAAATAGGAAACGAGATCATTTACCCCGACATTTAAATTGTCCAATTCCAATGCCTCAATACCGTTTTCAATCAAAAATGCATTCATAACACGATCGTCTTTGAAATAGATCTCTTTTTTACCTTTTTTATAACGATACAAAGGTGGCTGTGCGAGGTACAAATAGCCGTTTTCTACAATTTTAGGTAGGTATCGGAAGAAAAATGTGAGTAACAGCGTTTGGATATGACTACCATCGACGTCAGCATCGGTCATGATGATAACTTTATGATAACGTAATTTTGCTTCGTTAAACTCTTCACCAATTCCGCAACCCAGCGCGGTAATCATATTTGTAATCTCTTCGGATTTTAAGATTTTGTCCAAACGGGATTTTTCAACGTTGAGAATTTTACCTTTTAGTGGCAAAATCGCTTGGAACACACGGTCACGTCCCTGTTTAGCTGAACCGCCTGCAGAGTCCCCTTCCACAAGATACAGTTCACTGATAGCCGGATCTTTACTCTGGCAGTCTGCAAGTTTACCCGGCAGTGTTCCTACTGTCATTGCATCTTTACGACGTGTTAATTCACGTGCTTTTTTAGCCGCTTCTCGTCCACGTGCCGCCATGAGCGCTTTTTGAATAATGGCTTTTGCTTGCAGAGGATTTTCTTCAAAATATTTTGTCAAACGCTCATAGGTAACTTTTTGTACCAATGGACGTACATACGTATTTCCGAGCTTTCCTTTTGTTTGTCCCTCAAACTGTGGTTCTGGTACACGTACCGATACAACACAAATTAATCCTTCGGAAACATCTTCACCCGAGAGAGGAATGTCTTTTTCTTTTGCATTTCCATTTTGTTTGTTGTAGTTAGCAATAACACGAGTGAGCCCTGCGCGGAAACCTGCTTCATGTGTACCGCCATTTGGAGTGTTGATGTTATTGACAAAGGTGTACATTTTTTCTTCATAGCTCTCATTGTACATAATGGCAATGTCCATCTCGATGTCTTCGATTTTTTCATTGTATTCATACGGTGTAGCAACGACTACTTTTTTATTCATATCTGAGACAAACTGAGTAATACCACCTTCAAAATGGTAGGTATTATCTGCACCGTTACGCTCATCTTTAAACTTAATTGTAATACGTGGATTGAGATACGCTAATTCTTTAAAACGTTTTGCCAAATAATCATAGTCAAACGTTATCGTTTCGGTAAAGATAGAAGGATCCGGTGCAAACTCGATCATCGTCCCTTTTTTACGCGTGGTTCCCGTTACCGCAAGAGGTTCTTGGGGAATACCGCATTTAAAATCTTGCTCAAAACTTTGACCTTCACGAAAAATCGTCATTTTGAGATCACTACTTAATGCATTGACAACCGATACCCCTACCCCGTGCAAACCACCGGATACTTTATAGGTATCTTTATCAAATTTTCCACCTGCATGTAATACTGTCAATACAACCGTTGCTGCAGAAATTCCCTCTGTTGGGTGAATATCTGTAGGAATACCCCGTCCATTGTCGCTTACAATCGCTGTACCATTTTTAGTAAGTGTTACATTGATGGTATCACAATGCCCTGCCATCGCTTCATCAATCGAGTTATCAACAACTTCGTAAATCAGGTGATGAAGTCCACGATGACCCGTATCACCGATATACATACCCGGACGTTTGCGAACGGCTTCAAGCCCTTTTAGGACTTTAATATTGCTGGCACCGTAATTTTCCATAATTTCTCCCGCTATTTGCGTGTTTAATGACTTTATTTTAACGTAATTTATCTAAAAATGAAGTTTTATGAAGAAAACCCAGAAAAAGGGTTTAAATAGAGAGATTAAAAATTAAATTACGATGGGCATAACAATGGTTTTGAAATTTCCTTCTTTGATTACAAAAGGTTGATTGGATTCATTGGCTTCTAGGGTAAATTCTGTACCATTAATTTGTCCTAGGAAATCAAGAATATATCGGCTGTTGATTGCCAAGATAAATGGAAAATCAAATCCGTTTTCGATTTCAACGGCTGTTTTTGCTTCGATGTTGTCATCACTTAAACTTTCAAACAAAATAGAATCATTTTGAAAGGTCAATTTTAGATCATTTGAAATAGTAGTAATTTGCTTGATGGCAGTGATAATCGCAGCTTTTGGCAATGTTATCGTACGTGAGGCTTCTTTTGGGATGATACGGGTGTAATCGGGAAATTTACCATTGATGAGTTTGGTAAAAAATAGGGAATCTTCTGATTTAATAATCAAATGGGTATTGTCATAATAAATTTCTATATTGTTTGAAAATAGTTTTTGTATCTCTATTATTGCTTTTTTAGGAACGATAATAGAAAGTTCATGATCGTTTTGACTATCGATGTGTACTAATGCTAAACGTCGTGTATCGGTGGATACAAAATTAATTTGATTGTTTTTGATATCTATTAATGCACCGTTGAGTTCAAACTTGGGATTGTTGGTATCTGTAGCCGGAGTTATTTTTTTCAAGGATTCTATTAATATTTGGGAATTAATTTCAATTTTTGGTTTTTCATCGGTAATTGGAAAGGCTGGAAATTCAGAGCTTTTAAACGTTGGTAATTTAAAATTAGAACGTTTTTGACGTATATGAAGATTTTCTTTTATAAGTTCAATTTCTATTTCTTCATCTTTTAAGATACGAATAATGTCCAATAACTTTTTACCGCTTGCTGTTACGGAACCTGGTTCTATTACGGTGAGTGAATTGGTTTGTATGGTTAAACCGATTTCATAATCAGTGGCTTTTGCACTAAGTGTTCTACCATCGGTAGATAATAGAATATGAGAGGTTATTTGGGAAGTATCTTTTTTTTCTAAGAACGGTTGGAGATGGAGTAAAATGTTTTCTAAAATGGACTTATCAATGGTTATTTTCATAACGTATTTCCTTTTTATATTTATATCTTAAATAGTTAGTAGTAGTAGTAAGGGGGTGTGAATGTGTGAACAAGCACATTTTCCCTCTAACAGCTGGGATGAACAGGCGTGACCAAAGAGATTAATTTCATTCACATCTATTCACTTGTACTGGAGAATTATATCTTTTTTAAATGACCTTTACAATTAGAATTTTATTCAGAGGTCATTGTTGAAATTTTATTGGAGAGTTCATCTATTTTTACTTTGAAATCTTCGTCATTTTTTATGAGTTCATTTATTTTTTTCATGGTATGACTAACGGCGGTATGATCTTTCATTCCAAAATACTGTGCAAGTTGAGGCATGGAATTAGGAGTAAGATTTCGGGAGAGATAGATAGCAATACGACGTGCATAGACAATATTACTGTTACGGCTTTTTGAACGCATTTCACTCATTTTCACATTGAGTTCTTTGGAAACGATTTCCATAATAAGATCGGTCGTAATATTGTTGCGTTTTTCAGCCATTTGCTCTTTTAAAACGTTACGGGCAAATTCTATGTTTACATCCACACCCATGAGCTGAGAATATGCATTGAGTTTTGAGAGTATTCCCTCAATTTCTCTGGTGTTATTTTCAATAATGGTCGCGACATAGTTAATAACTTCTTTATCCAGTTTAACACGATTGATTTCACATTTTTTCTTGATGATCTCAATTTTTGTTTCGAGTTCAGGAGGCTGAATGTCCGCTACTAAACCCCACTCAAAACGACTTTTCAATCGTTCTTCTAATCCGGCTATTTTTTTTGGGTGTTTGTCCGAAGTGATAATTATTTGTTTATTTTCATTACGTAGCGCTTCAAAAGTATGAAAAAATTCTTCTTGAATTTGATTTTTATTGCTTAAAAATTGTATATCATCGATTAGAAGCAAATCGCATTTACGATATTTGTCTTTAAACCTGTCCATCGTACGATTACTGAGGTGTCGGCTAAAATCGTTAAGAAACTGTTCAACAGAGGTATAGATAACGGTTTTGCCTTGTGCGAGCATCACATTCCCCACGGCTTGCATCAAATGTGTTTTACCTAATCCGACGCCACCATAGATAAAAAGAGGGTTATATACAATTCCCGGTTTTTCACTGACGCTCTTAGCCGCTACATAGGCAAAGTTATTAGAACCGCCAACGACAAAATTGTCAAAGGTATAAGAGGGATTTAATAGAGCAATAGGAGTTTTATCACTATGGGTTTGTATGGCAGGAGTTGATTGTTGAGCGGATGTTGCACTTTGTGATTTTACTAAAATGGATACAGAAGGTTTTATCCCGGTTTTTATTTCAAAAAGATGTGAAATTTTATCGGCGTATTTGGTTCGTATCCAATTTGCAATTAAAAGATTCGGAGCATTGTAAACCGCAAGATTACTTTTTGATTCTTCTTCATTATAAGAAAGCTGTTTAATATAGCGTGTATAATCAATTTCATTTATTTCATTTTTGAGCATTTGTATGACCATGCTGCCGATGTTATTCATTTTTTCTCCAAAACCATGTGAATAGTATTGGTAATAATACACTTTTTTCCCTATAATTGGGGATATATTTGATGTGAATAAGTATTTAGTACTATGTGAATGGAGTGATTATGATAATTTTAGGTATTGACCCAGGTACACGTAATTGCGGATATGCCCTTATTTTGCTAGAAGGGCAAAAAATAAAATTAGTTGAAGCAGGGCTTATTAAAATGAAAAGCGAAGGGCTACAATATCAAATTCCGCAAGTTGCAGAGGCGATTGAACAACTCTTTTCACTGCATAAAATAGAAGAAGTTGCGATGGAAGATATTTTTTATGCCCATAATCCGAAAACCGTTTTAAAATTAGCACAATTTCGTGGTGCCATAATGTTGAAGCTTTTACAAGAGCATGGTGAATTTTCAGAGTATACTGCTTTGCAGGTCAAAAAAGCACTCACAGGAAAAGCCAAAGCCGCAAAGGAACAAGTAGCATTTATGGTAAAACAGATATTGGGAATTACTAAAGAGATCAAACCGTTGGACATAACCGATGCAATGGCGGTTGCAATAACACATGCACAAAGAGTAAAACTGGAGAGGAATAAGATAAAAAAAATAGTATAAGCAGCCAACACACCAGGAGGGCCGCTAGGTCGATAGTGTATCGATACTCTCCTTATACTTCATACATATTTACTTCATGCATAATTTTTTTAAGCCTTTTGAAAATCACACCTAAAAAAAAAATAAAAATAGAAAAAAAATAGTGCCTTTTTTTAAAAATGTATCATATTCACACTGTGAGCGAAATGTGAATAAATGTTTCCAAAATCTCCTTATCATTTTTATGATTTTTACTTATTTCAGAAATAATTTATATAAATTCCGACTAAAAGTATTTTATTTATTAGGATGACAAAGTGCCTAAAATAGGGAAAATTATGAAAATTAAAAGAATTAATTGCACTTCAGTAATCTTTAAGCACATGTTATAAAAAGTTATTCACATTATGAAAACTTTATCCATGTAATAAACAGGTAATATTCATGTAACAACACTGAAATAAACATAATTTACCATGTCATATCTTGATCCTATTAAAAGGTAAATGTTATGGTAAGTGTTGAAATGCTTTTAAAAAAAGAACATCCAGGTTTATTTACGTATCCTGATTTGGTTTCAAAAGTAGTAGTTGGGTTGACACGCTTTTTGGTACATGAGAATTCGATTAATCATTTTATGGACAACCATAAAAATAAAAGCGGTTGAGATTTTATCGATGCCGTTTTACACCATTTGAATGTCTCGTATAAAGTCGTTCATAGAGAGGTAGAAAATATACCGGCTATTGGCAAGGTGATAGTTGTTGCCAATCATCCATTGGGAGCATTGGACGCGTTATCGTTGATCCAAATGATTTGCAGTGTCCGTCAAAATAAAAAAGTAAAAATTGTTGCCAATAAAATGCTCAGTGCAATACCACAGCTTAAAGAGTTTATTATCGGAGTGGACAATTTCAATGATAAACTCTCCCGCGATTCTCTGCGCCAAATTGACAAAGCGCTCCAAAGTGAAGAAGTGGTGATCTTCTTCCCCAGCGGAGAAGTGTCACGCGTTGGATTATTGGGACAAAAAGAGGCGAATTGGAAGGGTGGTTTTGTAAAGTTTGCAAAACGTAACAGCGCTCCAATCGTTCCTGTTTTTATCAAAGCCAAAAACAGTTCTCTTTTTTATGCAGCATCGTGGGTTTATAAACCATTAGGAACTCTTTTGTTGGGGCATGAGATTTTTGCGGCACGCAATCAAATATTTGATTTTAAAGTAGGAGAGCTTATAAATTCAAAAGTTCTTAATGATACATCTATGAGTGAGCGACATCATGCTAAGCTTTTTCGTAAACATCTTCTACGCCTCTCAAAAGGAAAGAACGGTATATTACCGACAGAATCCTCTATAGCGCATCCTGTATCGCGTCAGGAGATACGTCAAGAACTTAAGCGCGGTGAACGTTTGGGTGAGACAAATGATAGTAAGCAAATTTACTTGATAGAGTATGACAAAGCCCCTAACCTTATTAATGAGATAGGACGCTTGCGGGAGTATTCATTTCGTAAGGTAGGCGAAGGGAGCGGTAAGACAAGAGATATCGATGAATACGATCGTTATTACCATCATCTCGTGCTGTGGGATGATGATGCGTTAGAGGTAGTGGGAGCATACCGTATTGGTGAATGTGGATGGATACTCTCATGGTTAGGCCGTGAGGGGCTGTATCTCAATGAGCTGTGCACTATGAGTAATACTTTCGATCCTATATTGGAAGACGCAATAGAACTTGGGCGTAGTTTTATTCAGCCAAAATATTGGGGAAGCCGTGCACTGGATTATCTTTGGCAAGGTATTGGAACTTATTTGGCACATAACCCTCACATCAAATACATGATTGGACCTGTCAGTATATCGGGAAGCTATCCAAAGCATGCACAAGAAGCGCTGGTTTATTTTTATACTCTTTATTTTGGTTGCGATCGTCAGTACCTTAGAGCAAGATCTCCTTTTCGTTTATCGGATCATGTTAATGCAGAGTTTTCGGAGATTTTATTGGGGGGTGATTACGAACAAGACTTGAGGATTTTGAAGGATTATCTCAAAACGTTTGATGTGGCAGTACCTACATTGTTTAAACAATACAGCGAATTATGTGAGGCAGGAGGAGCGCAGTTTATTGATTTTGGTATTGATGTTGATTTTAACAACTGCATCGATGGTTACATTATGGTGGAAATTAATCGTATCAAGGATGCGAAGCGTAAGCGTTATATCAAAGAGGTGTGATATTTCCATTCGTGGAGATTTTATATTTTCATCGCTTCATGACACGTAGTAATAAAGTCTTCTTTGGAGACAACATGGTAGTCTTCTCCTCGATAGCTAAACTCAAGAGAGTTTGCGTGTAGCAACAATCGTGTTGCCCCTCCCATTTCCAGCCTCTCTTGCGGAGTTAAAACTTTGTCTAAAAATCTTCGAATATCGTTTTCTTCCTGTCCGTAAATAGGATCGCCAACAATGGGATGTTTCACGTGAAACAAATGAACACGGATTTGATGTGTTCGACCGGTGAAGGGGGATGCTTCAACAAGCGTCATATCAAATTCAGGAAAGTATTCGATTGGCTTGATAAAGGTACGAGATGCTTTACCATCAGGATGAACTTTTACTACCATACGTACAAGTGTATCGGTATCTTCACGGCGCAAAAGAGGTTCTTGTATGTCCATGTCATCTTTTAGGTGACCATGGACCATTGCTAAATAGCGTTTGGTTATTTGGCGATTTTCAAATAATAATTTTAAAACAGTTTCGCTCTCTTTGTTACGAGAAGCTAGCACAAGGCCGCTAGTTTCTTGGTCAATTCTATGGGCTATATTAGCATCTGAACCAAACTCGTGTTTTATTTCATCGCTGAGAGAATAAGGAGTTTTACGACTTTGTGGATGAACTAACACCCCACTTGGTTTGTCGTAAATTGCAAAGTCAGGTTCTACAAATATTGCAGTTAGTCCTTGGGAGCGTGGCTCGAAGATAAGAAAATCAAAGTCACCCTCAATGTATCCAGCTTGATTGCTCATAACAATTCCATTTTGTGTTAGCCTACCTTTGGCAAGCAGGCGCTGTGATTCAGCATGAGAAAGACCAAGCTCTCGGATTAAAAAAATAAAAGCTTTTTCACGGACAGGGGCGTGGAGTTTTTTTGTAACGAAGGGCACAATATATTCCTTTATAAGGGAGGGTTGGATAAACTAAAACCATAATATCCAGCGAAAATAGTATACGCATTTTAGCACATTTAAGGAATAAATATGGTTGAACGTTACGCACGAGAAGAGATGAAATCAAAATGGACAATGCAGGCAAAATATCAAGCATGGTTGGATGTTGAGATAGCAGCAGTAAAAGCATGGAGTCGTTTGGGGCTCATTCCAACTGAAGATGCCGATAAAATTGTGAAAAATGCAAGTTTTAACATTGATCGTATTGATGAGATTGAGGCGGTAACGAGACATGACCTCATTGCTTTTACGACATCGGTATCAGAATCGTTAGGTGAAGAGAGCCGATGGTTCCATTATGGTATGACTTCATCCGATACGGTTGATACCGCGGTTGCGCTACAGATGCGCGATTCGCTGAGCCTAATCATTGAAGATGTTAAGATGGTTATGGAGTCTATCAAGGTCAGAGCGATAGAGCACAAGATGACGTTAATGGTTGGGCGCTCGCATGGTATTCATGGTGAACCTATTACGTTTGGATTGGTGTTAGCAGTATGGTATGACGAAATGGCACGTCATCTTACAAACCTAGAGCAAACGATGGACGTTATTGCTGTGGGTCAAGTATCAGGAGCGATGGGAAATTTTGCTCACGCACCCTTAGAGCTTGAAGAATACGCGTGTGAAGCGTTAGGACTAAAAGCGGCTCCTGCATCCAATCAAGTCATACAGCGTGATCGTTATGCACAGCTTGCAAGTGCGTTAGCGCTTATGGCAAGCTCAATCGAAAAGTTTGCGGTACAAATCCGTCACTGGCAGCGCACCGAAGTGTATGAATGTGAAGAATATTTTTCTGTAGGACAAAAGGGTTCATCAGCCATGCCACATAAGCGTAATCCAATCCTAACAGAAAATATCACAGGGTTAGCACGTATGGTACGATCGTATGTTATACCTGCAATGGAAAACGTCGCGTTATGGCATGAGCGTGATATCTCTCACAGCTCAACTGAACGCTTTTGGCTTCCAGACTCTTTTATCACTTCGGATTTTATGCTAAACCGTTTTAATGATGTTATTGCCAAGCTCGTTGTCTATCCCCAGAATATGATGCGCAATCTCAATCTAACAGGTGGTTTGGTTTTCTCTCAACGCGTATTGCTAGAGCTTCCACTCAAAGGAGTGAGTCGTGAAGACGCGTATCGTATCGTACAGCGCAATGCGATGAAAGTGTGGGAAGGATTGCAGCAGGGTAAAAGTGCTACCAACGAAAAAGGAGAAAGCCTTTATTTGCAATATCTATTGGATGATGAAGAGTTGAGAAAAAGCTTGAGCGAAGAAGCAATACGCGAATGTTTCAATTTTGACTACTACACCAAAAATGTGGATAATATTTTCAACCGAGTGTTTAAATAATAGACAGAAAAAAACAAGTAATTGCACTAAGAAATAATAAAATAAAAATGAATATAATATGCCTTATAAGAGCCAAGGATAGATATACATGTTGACAATACTAAAACGAAATGGCCGACGAGAGCCGTTAGATATTACTAAAATACAAAAATATACTTCTGCAGCGGTAAAAGATCTGATCAATGTATCTCAGAGTGAACTTGAGGTTGATGCACAGATTCAATTTCGTGATGGTATTACAAGCAATGAAATTCAGCACACGCTAATCAAAACAGCCGTAGATAAGATTGATATTGATAGTCCGAATTGGACCTTTGTGGCGTCACGCCTTTTTCTCTATGATTTGTATCACCGCGTTAACGGATTCACGGGTTATGGGACATTGCAACAGTATTTTGAACGATGCGAGGGTGAGGGGCGTATTCTTTTAGGATTGCGCGAGAAATACAACCTAGCAGAGCTAGATGCTTACATCGTTGCGGATCGTGATCTGCAGTTCAATTACTTGGGCGTTAAAACACTTTATGATCGTTATTTAATCAAAGATCGCAATGGTGACCCGATAGAACTTCCACAGCACATGTTTATGGCCATCGCCATGTTCTTGGCGCAAAATGAATCTGATGCGATGGGATGGACCAAAAAGTTTTACGACATGCTCTCAAAATTTGAAGTGATGTTAGCAACGCCAACACTCTCAAATGCACGCACAACGCGTCATCAGCTTAGCTCTTGTTACATCGGCTCTAGCCCTGATAACATCGAAGGGATTTTTGATGGTTATAAAGAGATGGCATTGCTCTCTAAGTTTGGCGGCGGAATCGGTTGGGATTGGACGAGAGTACGCGCTATGGGATCGTTTATCGATGGTCACAAAAATGCAGCGGGTGGAACTGTTCCTTTTTTGAAAATTACCAATGACATTGCAATTGCGGTAGATCAGCTAGGGACACGCAAGGGTGCTATTGCTGTTTATTTGGAGCCATGGCACATGGATATCAAGGATTTCTTGGACATCAAGAAGAACTCTGGGGAAGAGCGTCGCCGTGCGCACGATTTGTTTCCGGCACTTTGGATAAACGACATGTTTATGAAGCGTGTTGTGGATGATGGTATCTGGACGATGTTTGATCCATTTGACGTCCAAGAATTGACAGAGCTGTATGGTGATGCGTTTGAAAAGCGTTACCTAGAGCTAGAGCAAGACACTAGTATTGTCAAAGAGCACACTAAGGCAAAAGATCTTTGGAAAAAGATATTGACGAGTTATTTTGAATCAGGAAGCCCGTTCTTATGCTTCAAAGACAGCGCCAATCGCGCTAATCCAAATGATCATTACGGCATCATCCGTAGCTCGAACTTGTGCACAGAGATTTTCCAAAACACTCAGCCAAATCATTATCTCATCAAGATCAAATACGAAGACGGAACATTTGTCACTTATGAAGAAGACGAAATCGTCAAAGTTGACAGCGGAATAGAAAAGCCGGCGAACAAAGTGACCGCATTAGATTCTCTTGGCGGACGTCCTGTTTACATTGTTGAAAAAGAAAAAGTAGACGGAGCAACAGCCGTTTGTAATTTGGGTTCGGTTAACTTGTCTCGCATTCATACCAAAGAAGACATTGATCGTATCGTTCCCGTTGCTATTCGTGCGCTGGATAATGTTATCGATTTGAACTTTTATCCACTGGAAAAAGTAAAGCGCACTAACATGCGTAGCCGTGCGATTGGCTTGGGTGTTATGGGTGAAGCAGAGATGCTTGCGGGTCTGAAAATCGTTTGGGGAAGTCAAGCGCATTTTGACAAAATCGATGAGATAATGGAAGCCGTTAGCTATAACGCCATCAAAGCATCCTCGGATTTGGCGGTTGAAAAAGGATCGTATGCCGAGTATGTTGGCTCAAAATGGAATCGCGGAATCCTCCCTATGGATCACGCGACGGCGGAAGTGCAGAATCTTATTGATCGTGGTGGATTGTTTGCCCCTAAATACGAATGGGACGTTCTACGTGAAACAATTAAGACACAGGGGATGCGTAACGGCTATTTGATGGCAATCGCCCCTACGAGCTCTATATCGATCCTCACAGGCACTACGCAGACGATTGAGCCTATCTATAAGCGCAAATGGTTTGAGGAGAATCTCTCTGGCCTTATTCCGGTGGTTGCACCGAATCTCAATCCAGATACCTGGGGATATTATACTCCTGCGTACGATTTGGATCAAACAATTTTGGTCAAAGCTGCCGCCATACGTCAAAAATGGATCGATCAGGGACAAAGCCTTAATATCTTTATCACCCTGGATAAAGCGAGCGGTAAGTATCTCAATGACATCTACATGCTCGCATGGAAGTTAGGCCTCAAATCCACGTATTACCTACGATCACAATCGCCTGAAGCTGTTGCTCAGACACAAGACCGATCGATGGAGTGTGATGGGTGTCAGTAAAGCCTTTAAGCGCCCAATCACTTTATGCCCTGTGTGAGCGTATAGATTACGCTCGCCATGGCGGAATACACTCCCTAATACCTCTCTCCTCAACTTCAATTGAAATACGTTTTAGTGTCCAAGATAAAGCACGTGGATTTGACTGGATAGATGTTGCGTTTGTGATTGACGGCGTTAATGATGCGCGATTGGTTAGTGATAATGTGCTTAAGATGCTTTCTCTTGATGAGGGGATAACGGTTGAGATGGATAACACAAAGGCTGGATTAGCAATTGGTGATTATAAGGGGCGCATAGAAGATGCACCGCTTTATATTATTGGCGCAACAATAGGTTATGAAGAATGTGTGTTTGGGGAATAGCTTCAAAAACTAAATAGGTTAAACTCAGGCAGTTCCATTCCAAACTTTTGTTAAATTAGTATCACTTTGAAAGCATAAGGTACCCGTGATAGGGGAAGTCGATGTATTTGTATCAGCATAAAGCACATTTACGATATTGGGGCGAATCTAAAGCAAAATATGTACCAATTTAATTTTAAGGTATGGACTGTAATTTGCTTTCATGTTTGTGAACCAACAAAATTTAGTGAGCGTAATGGATTTATGAAAAACAATAATCAGCCAGCTTTTTTTAATGCGCGAAGATCATTTATGAAGAAGAGCATGCTTCTGGCGGCTGCACTTCCCCTTGGCGCGAGCGACTTTTCAAACGACGAAACATTGCTGTATATAATACGCAATGGGAGCACGTATAAAATCCCTTTTATGCGCGAGGGTAAAATGGAACCAAACGGCTATTATGATTTGTGTAAAATTTTTGCGGATACCCATGATCAAGTTGCGGTACAGATGGACTCCAATTTGTTTTCGGTTTTGGCAAAAGCACCGCGGTGGTTGTCGAGTGATCAAATCGATAAGCCGATTATTCTCACCTCGGGGTACCGTACTGAACACACTAACAACATGACAGAGGGTGCGGCAGTTAATTCAATGCATTTGTATGGGAAAGCGGCAGACATTCATATGGAAGGGATCCCAATCGATTATTTGGCCCGATTACTCCGTCTGAGTGGAGGCGCAGGTATTGGGATTTATTCGGGATTTGTTCATGTGGATACGTGGAAAGAGAGAAGCTGGAACGGTTAAAGATGCTAGTGTTTTTTACTTTTCTTTTTTTTGCTACTTTTGTGGGGTAAGATTTGCTTATTTTCTAAAATATTCCAAAGGGCGGTTAGATTTAGGGAGATATCCTGCACTTTGTACAGCTCCTCTTCGGTCATCTCTTGTAGCATGTAGTTACGATTTATCCTGGCCCACTCATTCCCTTTTGCAGCGACAGAATTCCATAGCGCATAGGCGATGATCTTGTTTTCAGGAACTCCTACGCCGTATTTATAGACCCATCCTAAAATAGCTTGGGCATCTTGGTTGTTTTGTTTGGCTGCGAGGGTTAATAGCATGGCGGCACGTTTGAAGTTTTGAGGAACACCGTAGCCGTTGAGATACATGATGCCAAGATAGTATTGTGCAGATGGATCACCTGCTTCAGCAGCTTTGGAAAGCAACTTTTGGGCTTCTAAATAATTTTCATGATAAAAGGAGATGCTACCCTCTTGGGCATTCTGGGTACAGTTAGTATCCGCATGAAGCATGTTAAAAGTAAAGGCAATTGACATCAACGCTATCATGAGCTTTTTATTTAACATCATATCACTCAATCAGTTATAGAAATGATGGGGGTATTTTAGCACAGTTTTTTTTCTAATAAGCACAAAAAGAAGCCATCGATGGTGTCGGTCGGGAGAATTCTTATTGCATTCTGGATACGTTCATCAAAAATTTCTTTACCCCAGCGTTCCAGAGGCTTTTGAATATTATCAAAAGGCAAAGTGAGGGGCAATGTAGTTAAATGCTCGCCGTGCCGCTCCAGTAGATGCTGCAGAGGGCTTTCGTTTTCTTCGGGAGAAAAGGAGCAGGTACAATAGAGGAGTTTCCCCCCAGGCTTAAGCGCATCATAGGCAGATAGGAGCAATCGGCGTTGGAGCTTGGAAGTCTCTTTGGCTTTGTGAATACTCCAAAATGACATTGATTTTGGCTCATGGGTTTTGAACCGCGCCTCAGAGGAGCATGGGGCATCAAGCATGATGCGATCAAACATTTGGGGGCATTTTTTTCCAACACTGCGCCCATCGGTCATATAGGTATGGGCGTTAGTCACCCCTTGCATCTCGAGATTGGCTCTTAAGCGAAAAAAACGCTCACGGGTTGGCTCTACCGCAGAGAGCCAGCCCGTGTTTTCCATCATTCCCGCTAACATCAGCGTTTTGCCTCCAGGTGCGGCAGCGAGATCGAGTACGGTTTCTTCGGGTAGAGGGGCTAGAATCATGGGCGCTACCATTGAAGCCAAATTTTGGATGTAAAGTCTACCTTGATAAAAAGCATCGGTTTGTGTCAGACGCAGTTTGTCTTGTGGCAAAATACGATAAATCCCTTCCATCCATCCGATACATTCGTAGGGTATATTGGCAGCTTCCAACTCTAATTCGAGTTGGGCTGGAGAGGATTTGAGGGTGTTGACGCGAAAGGTTACTTGCTTGGGAGCATCAAAGGTTTTTAGAACTGCTTCGATGTGTTCAGGTGGAACAATTTGGCGTAGGCGTTCGACAAAAGCTTCGGGAAGGCTCATCGTTTTTGCACTTTTAGACGCACTACGGAGGCTAGTCCGTTGTGTCCTGTCCCCTCGTGCAGCTCAGTATCGATTTCATACAGCTCGAGTATTTCACACGGCAAGTCTTTAAAAATAGAGGAGAGATTATCGGCGGTATAAAGGAGATCGAGGTCTTTGGGTCCGCCGGTTGTTTTTGATAGCTGATGGATCGAAAAATATTCTCCTACAAACAGCCCTCCATCGTTGAGATGTTCAAGTGCTTTGGCAAACACTTCGCTGCGCAAAGGTTCGGTTAGGTGTAGAAAGGAGCACATAATAGCATCGTATTGCTGTGTCGGATTCCACTGCACAAGATCGGTATGGATGAGTGACAGTTCAAATCCTTTGCTTTGAGCCAGCATGGCGCTTTTGGCAAGTCCAATTTCCGCTGCATCGAGTGCGGTGACGGTATGTCCACGCTCGAGCGCATAGACAGCATTTCGCCCCTCGCCCTCACCTAGAAATAGGATCGTTTGTTGCGGGGAAAGTGTGTCTATGTGGGAGGCTAAATAGTAATTAGCCGTGGTGCCGTAAAAATATCCCTCACGCCCAAAGCGTTCGTTCCAAAACTCTTGCTGATCGGTCATCGTACGACTCCATCGCAAATAGGGACAAAATCGCATACCTCGAGTGAGTCCTCCATAATTTTGCCTGCTTGTTTGGTAAATCGGGTGATTATCTGCTCACGCCCTTTCTCCATGGGTGCGATCAAGATGCCCCCTTCTTTGAGCTGATCAAAGAGTTTTTGAGGGATGACTCGCGCGGAGGCGGAGAACAGTATGCGATCAAACGGGGCATATTGCTCCCATCCATTTTGCCCATCGTCGGTACGGGTATGAATATTGCCATGCTTGAGGGAACGAAAGCGCTCTTTGGCTTCCAGCAAAAGGGATTCGATCCGCTCGATCGTGAACACGCGGCGAAAAACACGGGAGAGGACGGCTGCCTGATAGCCGCTGCCACAGCCGATTTCCAAAACGTTGTCACATCCTTCCGGGCTTAGGTATTGTGTCATTTTTGCAACGGTAAGCGGTGAAGAGATGTATTGCTGTGCACCAATAGGCAGAGCATCCAGACGATAGGCATTGTGACGCATGGACAGAGGAACGAAAGCTTCACGATTGGTTTGGATGATGGCATTTCTGATGGTATCACGTAGTGGGAATCTTTTGGTGATTTCTTCGGCCATACGGGTCGTTTTGATAATGGTTACTTTATCGATCAAGGGAGATTCCTACGTTTAAATAGCGGCGCATAGAGGTGACGGTACGCTCTTCATAGTTGGAGATGAGAATCTCTTCACCGTTGTTGCGGATTTCTGCGCCGAAGGGAGTGATGATGCCGCTCATACCGCTGGTATCTTCGTTTAGCCCATCAGATGCCGCAACATAGCATTGGTTTACCACGGCAATAGCATTTGTGAGAGTGATGAAGTGATCGCTTCGCAGTTTTCCCCATTGTGCAGGAACAGCAATAATATCGCATCCCTCAAGAGCTTGCCAGAGCATTTTAAATCGCAGTTCAAAACAAATCAAAATACCGATTTTTATCCCCTGAAAATCGAACGGTTTGATGTCATTTTCATTTCCTGCGGCAAAATGATCCGTTTCGCCTCCAAGGGCAAAGAGTTTTGCTTTGGCTTGTGTATGGAGAATGGCGCCGTTATGCAGTGCATGCGCCGTGTTATAAAATTGGTTATTGTCTTGGGTGATGGCGGTGAAGATAAGCAATCTTTCAGCCACCGAAGCTAAGAGCTGTTCGAGCGCGATAGTAGTAAATTCGGCAGCTTCGCTAAAGCGATCATACGCAAAACCGCTTAGACATACTTCGGGTGCAACTACGATGGCATCATGCGGTGTTTGAGAAAGGAGCCCTAGAAGATGGTCAAGATTTTTTTCAAATTGCGGATCAGTCGGGAAACAAAGCGTCGCGAGGGGACGCGTTTTAGAAGTCGTCAAAGCTGAGGCTTCCTTTGGAATAGTTCGTAACCGTACCCTCAAAAAAGTTTGTTTTTTGATCATTAAACTTACTAAAGTCATCGACCCATTTGATTGGATTAGAGACATTATAGAGCGGCTTTAACCCTACTGCGCTGAGTCTGACATCGGCAAGATGTTGGATATATTGTTCCACAATCTCATTCGTAAGACCCAATATTTGACCTTGGGTAATGTATTTTCCCCAAGCGCTCTCAAGCTCTACTGCTTTGCGGAACATGTCATAAACTTCCTCGATAAGGGCTTCGGTAAAGAGATCAGGACGCTCACGGCGTAGTGCATTGATGATGTTTTGAAACAAGACGAGGTGCGTCACTTCGTCACGCTGGATAAAGCGAATCATCTGCGCAGAGCCTAGCATTTTTCCCGAACGTGCCAAGGTATAGAGATAGGTAAATCCGCTGTAGAAATAAATCCCCTCTAAAATCTGATTTGCAAAACACGCTTTGAGAAATGCGCTTTCACTTGGGTCATGCGCTAGCTCATCATAACGTGCAGCGATGGAATCATTTTTGGTTTTGAGCATCATATCCGTGCGCCACAAGTCATAAATCTCTTCGCTGTTTTGACTGATTGAATCCACCATGACGGCATAGCTCTGAGAGTGCAGCGCCTCTTCAAAACTCTGCCTAACTAACACTAAATTAATTTCAGGGGCAGTAACATAGGGGTTGATATTGTCCATGAGATTATTAGTTTGGAGGCTGTCCATGAAAATAAGCTGGGAGAGAGCCTTGTCATACGCTGTTTTTTCCATCTCCGTGAGGTATTTATAGTCCACGGCATCACGGGTCATATCGACCTCTTTGGGAAACCATGTGTTGTTGAGCATGACTTCCCAGAGGTTGTATGCCCATTGGTATTTGATGTTGTTGAGCTCGAAAATACCGGTAGGATTACCGCCGAAAATACGTCGATCATTGACATGTTCAGTTGATGACGGATTATAAATTTTCTTGCGTTGCATAGGTGCTCCAAAAGCTCATTAATGTTATATTATTCTACACTAGATATCATTAAGCTACGATCATGGGAGAATAGATTATGAAAAAATTATGGATACTCAAAGCAGTTGCAGGAATATTTGTAACATATGGTTTTTTCGGCTTTTTTTGTGTTCCCTATGTGCTCAAAAATATTGTTCCACAAAAAGTCTATGAAGCAACAAGGGGGGGAACTCTCTCTATTAAATCAGCGTCTTTTAACCCTTTTACTTTTTATCTTCAACTTCATGATACGGCGTTTAAAACGCCTCAAAAAAGCGATTTAATTCGGATTGATTATTTGGCAATCAATCTTAACCCTCTGGATTATCTTTGGAAGTTCGCCTTGGTGATCAAGGATATACGTATTGAAAAACCTCAGATTATATTGCATAAAGGCTCTGATGGCGAGATGAACTTCGGATGGTTGAGTGCTCTTGGTGCAGATGAGAATAAAACAACCGAAGAATCCAAGCCTTTGGCTCTCTTGCTGAATAACCTTACGCTCAAAGGGGGCGGGATAGATTTCACTGATGAGAGTGAGGGGAAGCACTATCATCAGGCGATTGATTCGATCGGATTTCATCTGGAAAATATTGATTTGAGGGATGCTTCCAAGAAGCGTGGGATGATGCGCTTGTACGCAACAATCAATGAGGGAGGATTTATCGATCTGCGTGGAAAGATTGAACGTCTAAAGCCGTTAGAGATTAGAGGAAGTGTGGCGTTTAATTCAGGAAAACTTTATACTCCATGGCGGTATTTCAAGGATAAATTACCGATAGAAGTCGCGGACGGTACAGCGAATTTTGGTTTGAATTATACTTTGAATACGGATGATATAAATGCAACAAAATTCTCACAGGCGCATATGGAGATAAATCACCTTAGAGTGATTCCAAAAGGTCAAAAGGAAAAATTGTTGGATGTTGGGAGCATTAAACTCTCTGATGCCACCGTATGGCCGATGCGCAAAATGTTAGAGGCAGATGCAGTGAAGCTTGGTGGTCTAGAGCTTCATGCTTCACGCAGTAAATTTGGGGTGATTGATTGGGCCGATTATATGGATCAAATCAATAAAGCCTTTCCACCAGATGAGAATGAAACCAAGATTCCGTGGAGTTTTAAGATCAAGGATGTTGCATTTCAAGAGATAGCTTTGGTTTGGAATGATTATGCACCAAAAGAAGCATACCGCGCGAAGGTGAGTGGAATAAACTTGTACTCTCAGAATCTAAGCAGTGATCCAAAAGATCTATTGAATGTTGCCGTACACTTGGGAGCCTTCGAGCTGAACAGATTGTACGACAGTAGAATAGTCACGGGCTTTGAGAGCATTGATATAAATGGTATTGTTTTGGACCGTGATACAAAACGTGCCACGGTTCAAGGTCTTTCAGTTAGTGGAATGAACGCTTCTCTTAAACGGCTTAAAAATAGGACAATCGATCTGCAGCAACTGATTTATACTTCCAAAAAAACCGCCAAAGAGGAGCAGTCAACAGCTCCATGGGCATATGCAATCGATCAGATTGAGCTGAATCAAAGCAAAGTAAATTTTACCGATGAGGTCCCAGAACATTTTGTTGAAGCAGATATCGATGACCTTTGGCTAAAAGTGAATGGATTTTCGAGCGATAAAAAAGCGATGATGGTGATTGAAAGTACTGCACGGATTAATCAAAAAGCGATGCTGAAAGTTCATTCACAACTGACGCGTGAAGCACTTCGAAGTAAAGGTGAATTTGAGTTAACCCATTTTCCCTTACCGTTGATTGACCCGTATATTGAATCATCGTCGTATGCAGCATTACGCCGCGGTGATTTGAGCATTAAAGGAGGGTACACCTATGCACCTTCAGCGACAACTGTACAGGGGAAAATCGGGTTGAACGACTGGATTGTGAATGACCGCAGGGACAATTCTGTGCTTTTGGGATGGAATCGTATCGGCGCGACCCCTTTCTCCTACGCGTATCCGGATAATCGGTTAAAAATCAATCAGCTTTCAGTGGATGGACTTTATACAAATACGCAAATTGACCAGAATAAAACCTTTAATTATTCAACTTTGAGTAAGACAAAAAAATCTGAATCCAATAAGAGAGAAAAAACGTCAAATCCTTTTGGTATTGATATTGTGAAATTGGCTATCATAAACAGTAGTGGAACGTTTAGCGACCTCTCATTACCTCTGCCATTTAAAACCTACATTCACGATTTAAAAGGTGAAGTTTTAGGGATCTCTACCACGAAAGATGTCACAACATTTGTCCGTTTAAAGGGGGGAGTGGATCAGTACGGATTGGCCAAAATTGATGGCTCGCTTAACACCAATGCGCCCAAATCATTTACGGATATGAAGGTGGTCTTTGAGAATTTGGAATTGAAACAATACACGCCCTATTCACTCCAGTTTTTAGGGTACAAAATAGCCAATGGAAAGCTCTTTTTGAATTTGGGCTACAAGATCAATGATGGAAAATTGGATGGAAAAAACCAAGTAGTAATCAAGCAAATCGAACTGGGTGAAGAGAAAGCGGGAGGATCACCATGGCCGATGCGACTCGTGGTTGCTTTACTCGAAGACGGTGAGGGAATTATTGATATCGATTTGCCGATACAAGGGGATGTAAATAAGCCTGATTTTAAATATGGAAAAGTAGTATGGCAGGTGATCGGAAACATCCTGACCAAAGCTGTGACTTCACCATTTAAGCTTTTGGGTTCATTGATGGGGTTATCATCGGATGACGATTTTCTTTCCAGTGTTTTATTTGAACCTGGTGAAGACGAGTTGTCTCCTCCGATGCGAGAGCAACTGGATAAATTGGCGGTTATGATGACGAAACGTCCAAAGCTTACATTGAAGGTGCATGGAACATGGGCAGTAAAAGAGGACGATAGAGCGTTAAGAATTAAAAAGCTTATACGTACAGTTATTGAGCAGGATACAAAGGGTAAAACGGATTCATCAAATGCAATGAGTTTGGAAATGCTTGAAAAAACAGCAAAAAAATCTATGGGTTCATCCGAAGTCAAAAGTATACGCTCTGCAATGGAAGTGAAATATACTCAAGAAGCAGAATTTGTTCAGAATTACACAAAGGCACTTGTGGAAAAGCTAATAGCATTTCAAGTAATAGCTCCTCATGAACTCGATGCATTGGCTAGTGCACGTGCCAATACTGTAGTTAAGTACATGGAAAAGAACACTACCTTAATCAGTCGTATCGGTGTATCAGAAAACGAAAAAGCAAGTAGGGATTCAAAGGAAAATGTCCCATCACGCTTAGAAATAGCAGTGAAATAGTGTGTTAACCAATATTCACTATAATGCAATTTTAATTTAGTAACCAAAGAAGGATCGCTATGCCATTTTCACCTCAAAAGCGCGCAGGAACCATGCGCGGAATCTTATTTGTCGCTATATTCGCCGCAGCGGCAACAATGATTTCCGATTTACCATTCATAAAACATCTTGGAATTTCTCCTCTTGTTGTAGGGATTGTACTGGGTATTTTTTATGCTAATACACTGCATAATAAATTTCCAACAGCTTGGGAAAGCGGTATCACCTTTTCAGGAAAAAAGATATTACGTTTTGCCATCGTTTTTTACGGATTTCGTATTACATTTCAGCAAATCGCTGAGGTAGGTATTCAGGGCTTTATGGTTTCATTATTGGTTCTTTCATCAACAATGATAATAGGTATTTGGTTAGGTACCAAAGCATTTAAAATGGACCGTGATACGTCTATTTTGACGGCTTCTGGGGCGTCAGTATGTGGTGCAGCAGCTGTTTTGGCAACTGAGCCTGTATTAAAGTCGGAAGAACATAAAGCAGCCGTGGCCGTATCCATGGTGGTACTGTTTGGGACGATTTCGATGTTTTTGTATCCGGTACTCTACGCGACTATTATAGAGCCTGCAACCGGCTTTTTGCACATGAGTCCCTCAACATTTGGGATGTACGTCGGTGGTACGATACATGAAGTAGCACAGGTTGTTGCCGTTCCTGCATCCGTACCGGGTGCGGAAGAGATTATGGCCAATACGGCGGTTATCGTTAAAATGACACGCGTTATCATGATTGCACCGATGCTCATCGTTTTAGGTCTAGTATTGAGCAGTATGGCGAAAAAATCAGGTGGTGAGGGATCGAAAGTAAAACTCGTTATTCCATGGTTCGCAGTTTATTTTATCGGTATGGCAGGGATTAATTCACTGATTCATGGTTACACATTAACGGCTGCAGCAGATGTGGCAACGATTATCCAAGGGGTGATCGGCAACATCAATCTTATTGATACCTTCTTGTTAACCATGGCAATGACAGCATTGGGTATGGGGACACGTTTTGCCAAATTCAAAGGGCTAGGCCTTGCCCCGCTGTATACAGCAGGATCGATGTTTATATGGCTCGTTGTGGGTGGTTTTGTTATCACGCAATTTGTTGTGGCGACGTTTTAAATGTAGCCGTTCGCTCGCAAGGGTGTCGAAGGGTAGTTCGACAGGCTCACCACGAACGAGACTGCAAAAATCTCTTCGTCATCCCGTACTTGATACGGGATCCAGTATTTCAATACCCAAAAATCATCATAAAAACAGTTGAATCATTTTTAAACGTCGTCCCGAGTAAATCAGCCTCAGCATATTTGTATTTGATACCTATGCCCAATAATTTGTAGAGGAGATATTCTCCTCCTGCTTCGTACTGAATTCCCCATCCGCTATCATCAACACTTTTGATAACACCGTATCCGATACCAGTTTTGAGCTTTAGGGGGATGTTGTAGCGAGATTGAAACGTATAGCCTACTTTTACCGTCGTTCCCATCGAGAACATCGTTGCATCTCTGCCGTAGCTTGAGGGCGCATCCCAAACATTTAGATCAAAATCCCGCACCGACTCCAAACCCTGAGGATGAAGTGCTAAAAAAATCGACGCCATTGTAAAAACCTCCACGACTGGAAGGCTTATGAGCTGTGGTGGCGTTGGAGGAGTAGCCGAATTGATAGCTAAAGAGACTTCTCTCTCCATAAAGAAAAACGGGAACGATGAAGAGAAAAGGAAAATAAATAGTTTTGATTTTAGAGAACATTCATTTGCTTAGTACATGTTCCTTTATAAACTTCATTATATCCTCTGCCTCCGCTACTGACTTCTATTGCTCCCGTTTGGCGTTTGATAGTTATATTACACGACTCCCCATGCAAGATAATAGAGTTCTCTCCTATATATGGAGCGACACCATGAGTGCCAACGTGGCATCCTGAACCTTGATAATAAAATTCATTAGTATTTAATGTTATTGTTGCCTTTCCACCTTCCTGAAATTTACATTGTAAAGTATCTGCAAAGGCAATCGTCGATAAAGCAAGCAAGGTTAGTGTTATTTTTTTCATCTTTCAGCTCCTTAAGGTTTTTGTTTATACGTTTGAATAGACTCAGAAATTTGTTTGATTTGATCGTCAATAGTCTTGGGATCAAGTACTTGTTTAATCGCACCTATAAATGCATATATTAGTGATACTCCAAGAACAAAAAACGTAACGAAAGTAACAAGGGTTGACTGATTGTTGTTATCACCTAAAACCGAACCCAAAGAAACTATCATTGAACTAAGTGCTACAATAATTGCAAGAAGAGTTAGAAGGTCCATAACACCGTATTTCAAATCAATTTTTTTAGCAATTAATGCTTGAAGTTTATAATGAGCAAATGTCAATTCGCATTCATCAGTAATAAGTGGTTTTGTACAAGGAGAGTCTTGCAGGGACATATTGTATCCTTTTTAATTTTTAAGATTTTTATAAGATTATTTTAGCAGAGAGAGAGATGTCAAGAGCTCAAAAATTGGCTTTTTGGGATTATGGATGAAGGAGAAAATGGGGATGGATCCCGTATCAAGTACGGGATGACGGAGACAGCTAAACTCGTTTATTCCAATAAAATGGCTTTTGATGCTGGTGCATTACGGCTATGATGATAACAGTGTCATGCAGTTTCTGATAGACGATGGCAAAGGGAAATCGGTTGGTGAGGCATCTGCGTGTTTGAGGTGTCATCCGTTGCCATGCATCAGGAAAATCGAGAATTCGGCGAATTGTTGCATACACTTCTTGTGCAAATTCAAGACCTAAGCTCTTTTGCAGTTCTTGGTAATGGTCGATTGCAATATTCAGTTCTTTTTCTGCATCAGGGTGAAAATCAAAGGTCATGCTTCAAGACGGTTTTTGATTTTACGAAACACTTCTTCTCCGCTAACGAGCGTAGTTGCACCCTCAGCTATTGATGTGACTCGTTTATCAACTTCATTCTTCCATAAAGTCTCTACATCATTTTGTATAGGATTCAAGCTTAATAAAAGTTTATCAATGAGTTTGGTTTTAAGATCGATTGGCATCCACTCGACTTGATTCAAGAGTTCATTGGCGTTTAGGGCTGTCATGAAAACTCCTTTATGATAGCGATAATAATATTATACTCTATCTTAAACTTAAGGTCGAAAATTTCGACCTTAAAGATCTTTTATTTTACTCCTCATCGCTTTCGATAACTAAGTGCCTCCATGAGGTGCTCTTTTTGTATATTTTCGACTCCCTCGATATCCGCAACCGTACGGGCGACTTTTAGAACTCTTGAAACGGCACGAAAGGATAGACTAAATCGTCCGATTGCTTGATCGATTATTTTCTGCCCCTCTTCATTTAAAACACAATATTTTTCTAAGTCACAATCGTTCAAAGAGCCATTAAGTGTTTTTTGCCCCCGCTTTTTTTGATGTTCAAATGCTGTGCGTACTTTGGTGTGAAATTGTCGTGAGGTATAGGAGCTTTTGTCTTCGGCCGCTGTTGTGTGCATTTGGACGTATAGATCGATCCGATCGAGAAATGGATCGGAGAGACGTGATCGATATCGACTCATCTCTAAATCGGTACAACGGCACGCAATGGTCTTACTAAACAGATTACCGCATGGGCAAGGATTCATCGCGGCAACAAAGAGGAAGTTGGCATCGTAGGTGACTTTTGCATTAACGCGAGAGATGCGAATATGTCTGTCTTCCATAGGTTCTCGCAGTGCTTCGAGGACGTTTTTGGAGAAATGGGGTAGTTCATCAAAAAACAAGATACCGTTATGTGCCAAGCCTACTTCTCCTATCTGCGCTTTATGACTACCACCTCCAAATATGCTTGCCCCTGTGCTGGTATGGTGTGGGGAGCGAAAAGGGCGCAGAGGGGCAAAAGAGGGCTCCTTGCCTTCTAATATTTCCAGCTTTGCACAGTCGAGCATCTCACTGTTGTTTAGTGGCGGCAGAATATGTTGCAGGCGCTTTGCAATCATAGACTTCCCTGAACCGGGAGAGCCTTCTAAAAGAAGATTGTGCATTCCGGCAGCGGCTATAAGTGCAGCGCGTTTGGCGTGTTCCTGTCCTTTGATATCTTTAAAATCTAATGGGTAATGCTCATGATGGTAATAGGGCTGCTCATTGTGTAGGGTTGTTGGAAAATCAAAGGTGGTAGATTGAGCATGTGCAATGGTTTCTTTTGCGGTTAAAAGATCCAGAGCTTCCCTGAGTGTTGAAACACCATAAAAAGAGATATTGGGTATCTTTGAAAGTTTATGAAGGCTTTTGTTGGGGACTATTGCTTTGGTAATGGCTCCTTTGTTTGCAAGAGAGAGGATGATGGGGTATAAAAGAGTATTTTCTGCTACGGTTCCATCGAGTCCAAGCTCCCCAAAAACATGCCACACTTCCATATTGATGTCATTATTTCCAAGTGCTATAAGCACTGCTATGGCGAGATCGAAATGAGATCCTTCTTTGCGCAGGTCGCTGGGAGCCAAATTTACTGTCAGCCGTTTGGGAGGGAAGGTAAACTCATTGCTTAATAGGGCTGATTTTACCCGCTCTTTGGACTCCGTAATGGCCGTATTGACCATACCGACGATGGTAAACGCAGGAAGTCCTTTGGTTGCCGTGAATTGTACTTCAACGGTTTTGGCTTCAATACCCTCGAGCGTTGCGCAAAGTAATTGTTTCATTTTGTGCCACCCTGTTTTTTAGACATTGTAACGAGAGGAAGACTTTAGGAAGAAAATATTGCATATTGCAATATTATAGGGGAGTTATTTTTTTTCTTTTAGGGCTTTTTTATGCTCTTTTTCAAATTTCTTGCGACGACTGTAGGAGAGTTTATCAATAAAAAGCTTGCCGTCTAAATGGTCCATTTCGTGTTGGATGGCAATTGAAAGCAACTCATCAGCTTCGATCGTACACTCAACGCCATGACGGTTATGGTAATGCAACGTTAGTGATTCGTAGCGTTCTATATCTTCATAATAACCTGGGACGCTCAAGCACCCTTCTTGATAGATTATTGTGCCGTTTGTATTCGCTATACGCGGATTAATAACCTCTAGTATATTGCTTGCATCTTGATTTCCCTCTTCATCGGGAATACACAAGATAAGTGCACGGATTGGCATAGAAACCTGAATCGCAGCAAGCCCTATACCATTACTGTTTAGCATTGTTTCATACATATTATCGAGAAAGGTGTGCAGTTGCGCATCAAATTGTGCAACATCTGCAGAAATACTTTTAAGAAGTTTATTGGGGTAGGTAATAATCGGAAGAAGCATGGAATCTCTTATTAATCGTTATAAACAACATAGTGATATTTTTTCTCGTCGTTGGAAGCATACATTGCATCCAGTGTTCCTACGAGGGTCTCTTCAATTGAACGTGATGGAGTAAGCTCTGAAATACCAATGGCGATTTGCAACTGTATCTCTTGCTCCCCCATAAAAAAGTTGCTTGAAGAAACCAGTTCGTAAAGACGATCGGCGGCCCTTTTTGCATTCTCGGCGTCAGTATGTTTGAGCATCATGGAAAAAATTCCCTCACCATAGTGGGCAACGATGTCGCTTCTTCGTGATGTTTTTAGCAAGAGGCGCGCAACCGTACGAACCATCAAGCCCTTGGCCTTTTCGCTATTGATAAGGGCAAGGGTTGCGTTGGATAGCTGCACCATCATAAGAGAACTTTTATGATGAAATTCTTCAATCATATTCGTTTCTTGTGAGAGTTTATTGAGGAGGTAGCGCTTGTTATACACACCGTATTGATCATCAAAGATGGTTTCATTCTCAACTTGTTTAACGATCGTAGCGGTATCACCGTAGAGATCTTTCATGTGAGAAATTTGTTTGTTTAAAATTCCGCTTAGCTTTGTCACATCGTTTGAGAGGGCACTTAAAACATGGTTGGCTTCGCCAATAGAGGGGATATTTTTGATCTCTTCTCTCCGTTTATTGAGGATTTTTTCCATTAGTACCATGTTTTTATAAAGTGTGGCACTGAGCTGTAAGATACTTTTAACGGAGGAAAAACCCTGCTTGAGAGTCTTTTCCAGGCCAATGTTTTTTTCATCTTCATTGTCATTCTCTAGCTCTAAAATAGCGCCGATTTGGCGACGAAGACTTTCGCTTTTTTCTTCTAAAATACGGTCAAAATAAAGTGAAAAGTTATTGGGAGTAGGTGGAAGGTTATCAGAGATAAGAGAATTAAGGACTTCTTTGGAAAAGATCTCCAAATCGCTCGTTGGATCACTTAGAGAACCTACATGAAGCGCAGCCTCTTGGATCGATTGACCACTTGCGAGCCGTGAAGCTGCATTACGAGGAGAGAATTCTTCTGCGCTATCTTCCATGTGTCTCTACCTTGGGTTATTTTTCTTCTTTTTCTTTTTGAATAAGCACTTCATCAATGATACCATATTCTACACCTTCTGCGGCTGACATGAAGTTATCGCGATCGGTGTCTTTTTCAAGCTTTTTAATGCTTTGTCCACAGTTTTTAGCCAAAATCTCATTGAGCTCAGCTTTCATGCGCAAAATTTCTTTGGCTTGAATTTCGATGTCGGTTGCTTGACCTTGCGCACCACCTAGTGGCTGATGTATCATGATACGCGCATGAGGAAGCGCATAACGCTTCCCCTTAGTTCCAGAACTTAATAAAAAAGCTCCCATAGACGCCGCTTGACCGATACAGATCGTACAAATATCAGGACGTATGTAGTTCATCGTATCGTATATTGCCATTCCAGAGGTGATAACACCACCCGGAGAGTTGATGTAAAAATAGATATCTTTTTGAGGATCTTCTGCTTCCAAAAAGAGCATCTGGGCTACGATGGAAGAGGCCACTTGGTCATTTACCTCGCCGCTGAGCATGATGATGCGATCTTTGAGAAGACGTGAATAAATGTCATACGAGCGCTCACCGCGTCCCGTTTTTTCAATGACGTAAGGAATATAGCTCATAGTACTTACTTGATTTTATCGTTAAGCAGTTTGCTCAATACACGATCTTCGATCATCGCCATTTGGATAGCAGGAAGATAGCCTGATTCCTGATAGTTTTTGTAAACTGCCGCAGGATCTTGCCCCATTTGCATTGCTTCGTAATAGATGGTTTGCATAAGCTCTTGATCGTTTACCGAAATGCTCTCAGCTCTTGCCAACGCGTCTACGATGAAGGTTGCTTTTACCGCACGACACGCGTTTTCACGGAATGTTTCACGCATCTCTTTTACTTTTTCGTCATTTTCGCGTAGCTCATTGATTTGCTCTTCCGTCATTTCACGTACTTTTTTATTGAGTGCCATATCGATCTCTTGCTCTACGATGAACTCTGGAAGATCAATAGTGAATGTTGCTACAAAGTGCTCCATAAGATTTGGCTTGAGTTCATCATTGTATAGCTTGCTCATCTCTTCACTCTCAAGCTGCTCTTTTACTTTTCCTTTGAGCATGTCAATATTTGCGTCCTCAAATCCTGGCAACATTTTTTTCGCTAATTCATCATCGAGAACAATCGTTTCTTTTGCTTGGATCGCATGAACTTTGACATTGAAACTCGCAGGCTTGCCCGCTAATTTTTCTCCGCCGTAGTTTTCAGGAAAGGTTACATTGATGGTTTTTTCATCGCCTTTGCTCATGCCGATAACTTGCTCTTCAAAACCTGGGATAAATTGTCCACCGCCAAGACGTAGTGAGAAATTCTCAGCTTTACCGCCTTCAAATGCTACGCCATCCACAAAACCTTCAAAATCAATCAATGCAGTATCGCCATCAATTAGCGCGCGGCTTTCTTCGATGTTAATAAGCGGTGCTTGTGCGCTTGCAAGCTCTTCGATACGTGCCATAATCGCTTCATCTGTAACTACAGGCTTAACAACGTTAGGAATCATAGCCGTATAGTCGCCCAATTCGATTACTGGACGTGTAGCAATGGTGACTTCTACTTCGATACCGCTATCTGTTTTTTCAAATTTAGTAATTTGTGGTTCACCGATAAGGGTGTCTGGAGCGATATCCATCTCTTTTAGCCCAACGTTTAGCAAATCACGGAGTGCTTGTGCTTCAGCGTCTTGTACTAAACGATCGCCATGCTGTTTTTTAACAGCATCCATAGGTACTTTTCCCTTACGGAAGCCTGGCACTTTTGCCTCTTTGCTGAGTTGTTTAGCGATTTTTTCGATGTTATTATCGAGTGTATTGCGTGTAATAGCCGCGTTTATTTTTGCATTAGCAGAATTGATTTTATTGGTTGTGATTTGCATTGAATCCCTTTGTTGCTTTATCATTTGGTTGAGTAAATGGCGGTAATAATAGCGTAGTATGGTTAATAAATGGCTGAATAAAAGCCATAACATGTTAAAGTAATACTAACGTAAAATATACAAGTGAGAGACTGTGGAAAACGAACATTTTATAAATGCAGTAAAAGCGATGATAGGACATGTAGGAGAGGACCCTCAGCGTGAAGGACTTTTAAAAACCCCAGAACGAGTTCTCAAAGCCTATGAATTCATGTTTGGCGGCTACAGGCAAGATCCCCAAGCTATTTTGAATTCAGCAATGTTTACGACAAGCAATGACGAAATGGTTTTGATCAAAGACATCGAGTTTTATTCTACGTGCGAGCACCATCTTCTCCCGATTATTGGTCGAGCCCATATCGCCTACATACCAGATGGCAAAGTCGTCGATCTCTCTAAGATCCCAAGAGTAGTGGATGTTTTTGCGCGACGTATGCAAATCCAAGAGCAGTTGACGGAGCAAATTGCCGATGCGCTCATGCGCTCTATCAATCCAAAAGGGGTCGCTGTGGTCAT
>JAQTOQ010000196.1 GCA_028713245.1 Sulfuricurvum sp.
GAGTGAAATTGAATCCGGTGCTTTTGAATGGAAAATCGGCGATGAAGATTTGCACATGGCGATTGAAAAGCGGCTCACAGCCATTATCGGTGAAGCGGGTAAAAAACTCCATACCGCTCGCAGCCGTAATGATCAGGTTGCTCTTGATTTCCGTCGCTATGTATTGCGTAAAAATGGTGAAATTGTACAGCTGATACAATTATTGATGAACGTAATTGTCGATATTTCACGTGAAAATACGACGACGCTTCTCCCTGGAATGACCCATTTACAGCATGCCCAACCTATTAATTTTGCGTTTCATTTGTTGGCATATTGTGCAATGTTTAAGCGTGATATTGAACGGTTCCAAAGTTCATCTGAACGTAATAATATTTCACCTATCGGATGTGCGGCGCTTGCAGGGACCCCCCATAATATTAATCGGGAGATGACGGCAAAAATGCTTGGATTTGATTCAGTGAGTGTTAACTGTCTGGATACGGTAAGTGATCGTGATTTTGCTCTTGAAATTCTTTTTAATATTTCAACGTTGATGATGCATATTTCAAGACTTTCTGAAGAAATTATCCTTTGGTCGAGCTATGAGTTTCGTTTTGTAGAACTCTCCGATGAATATTCCACCGGTTCATCCATCATGCCACAAAAGAAAAACCCCGATGTCCCTGAGTTGCTTCGTGGAAAAACAGGTCGTGTTTATGGAAATCTTATGGGGCTTTTGACGGTAATGAAAGGGCTTCCTCTCGCGTATAATAAAGATACTCAAGAGGATAAAGAAGGGGTATTTGACAGCATTGAAACGATTGAAATGTCTCTTGAAATTTTACGTGAAGCCTTAAAAACGATGACGATAAAGCCTCAGAATATGGCACATGCGTGTAAGCTTGGTCATTTGAGTGCGACCGATTTAGCTGATTATTTGGTTGAGCATTGCGGTGTACCGTTTCGTGAAGCGCATTTTATCACAGGAAAAGCAGTGGCACGAGCAGAAGTGTTAAATATTGATTTGAGTGAAATTGAGTACAAAGAGCTGCATGCGATTGATGGGCGGATTAAAGAGGATGTGACGCGCTATCTCAGCATTGAGCATTCGATGAATGCACGAACTTCTCAAGGGGGAACGGCACAGGTCCGTACATTGGAGCAAATTATCTATTTTGACAATTATCTCAAGGAGATAAAATGAAAATTACTGTTTCGCATTTGGACGCAATGCGCTTTGAAGCAAAAACCCAAAAAAGCAGTTTTATTATTGATTGTCCGCAAATTTCTCCAATCGAGTATTTTTTAAGTGGGATTATCGGTTGCACCGCAACCGATATTGTGATGTTGCCAAAACAACAAGGGTTTGAAGTAACCAATCTTCAAGTGGAGGGTGAAGTAGTTCGAAATGAATCTGCGCCAAAAAAATTTAATTCTTTGCACCTTGAATACCGTTTCGATTCCAATGCAGATGATATACAAGCTGCGCGTTGGGTTATGGCGAGTTTGGAGACGTACTGCTCAACGATTAATACGATTCGTGACAGTACAGCGATTACCTATACGATTATTCATAACGGTAATATGATTCGAGAGAATGAAACAATGATTAGCGGTGGAGGAAGTACCGTTGATTTTGGCTCTCTCCAAGGGTGTAATGCTTAATTAAAAGAAATCCTTTGGATCAGCATCCGCAAAATGTCCCCAATGAAGTTTTGCTCCGCCTACGATATGAAAATGGAGATGTTTGACTTCTTGACCACCGTCTTCACCGATATTGCTGATGATACGGTATCCGCTTTGATCGATTCCTAAGTCTTTGGCAACATCTTGCATAAATATCCCCATTTTTCCCATTAATTCTGCCGGAATATCGTTAAAACTGTCATAATGTGTTTTTGGAATGACTAATACATGGACAGGTGCTTTGGGGTTAATATCGTGAAAAGCAAAAAACGCCTCATCTTCTTTGACTGTGTTAGATGGTATTTCACGATGGATTATTTTACAAAACAGACACATTTTAAACCTCTTTTTTTCTCACATTGTAGCACACAGCTTTCCCCTTGAAGCTTATTGTAAAAGAGATTTCACTACAATTACCCAACTATAATGAATGATGGAGACAAGAGCTTTGCAAGAGTGGATTAATGCTATAAAATCAGCGGGTACAATCGATAAAATTGAAGAAATTCGTATTGCTGTTTTTGGAAAAAAAGGGATTATGAACGCTGAGTTCGCCCGTATGAAAGATATTCCCGATGCCGAGAAAGGGGCTTTTGCCAAAGAGTTAAATATTTATAAAGAAACTCTTAATGCCTTGCTGAGTGATCGAAAGCTCTTCTTGGCGATGGAACATTTGCAGGAGACTATGAAATCTGAGGCAGTGGATGTAAGCCTTTTTTCTCCGGTCGGTGCGCGAGGTTCACTTCATCCTGTAATGGAGACAATGGATCGAATCGTTGAATATTTTACGGCAATGAATTTTGCCGTTCATACAGGACCGATGGTCGAAGATGATTTTCATAACTTTGAAGCATTGAATCTCCCAAAATACCATCCTGCGCGTGATATGCAAGATACGTTTTATTTTAAAGATGCGAAACTTTTGCGTACCCATACGTCACCGGTACAAATTCGCACTATGCTCAGTACAAAACCGCCAATTCGTATGATTGCTCCGGGTTCGGTATTCCGCCGTGATTATGATATTACCCACACTCCGATGTTTCATCAAGTGGAAGGGTTGGTTGTCGAAGAAGAGGGAAAAGTCTATTTTGCCAATCTTAAA
>JAQTOQ010000197.1 GCA_028713245.1 Sulfuricurvum sp.
CGATTGTATTAACGCTCATTCAAACTCTCCATAGCCATCAATTCTTTCAATTCTTGAGTGGCTTTTGGAGGATTCATCAAAATTTCCATAAATGCGTTGTGATCTTTCTCGTTCAAAGCAATCATCTCAGCTTCAGCTACCACTACTCTTGCTTTTTCTGCTGCCGCTGAAAGGATAAATGCGGTCAAATCACATCCCTGTAATCCAGCGGCTAGTTGGATAAAATCTTTGAGCTTAGAATTTAGCTTCGCTTCAAACCTTGCGTCTTTAGTATTGTCTAACATCCCATTGTAAAAAGAGAGTGCTTGCATTGTTAACTCCTGTACGGATTATGTACGGATATTATAACATATTTATCATTAACAGAGTTAAAAGAATTGAGGTGTGACAAGTGTGACAAAAGTATGACTTGATTTGATAATTTTATGTAAATGAGAGAATTTTGTGCGTGAAGAAACTCCCTGTTTTGTGTATTGTTAGATCACATCCAATATCCCCTGTGGTATCTTGGAAAGCGGTAATTGTTTTTCCACCGCACCTAGCTCGTACGCCACTTTTGGCATACCGTAGACGACACAACTTGCTTCATCTTGTCCAATGGTATGAGCTCCGGCATTGCGCATTGCGAGCAACCCCCGCGCACCATCCCCACCCATGCCTGTCAAAATAACACCGATAGCATTGGCGCCTGCGATTTTAGAGACCGAGTTGAGCAATACGTCTGCGGAGGGTCTGTGGCCTGAAACTTTGTCTCCGCTCCCTATTTCGACGTAATAAAAAGCACCGGAACGACGCACGACCATGTGATAGTCTCCCGGGGCAATTAACACAACCCCAGGAACGATAGAATCGCCGTTTTGTGCTTCACGTACTTCCATCGCACATATACTGTTGAGACGCTCTGCAAAAGCACCTGTGAAATTGGCGGGCATGTGCTGTACGACCACAGTTCCAGGAGCATTGCGCGGTAACGCCATGAGAAGGTCTTTGAGCGCTTCTGTTCCCCCTGTCGATGCACCGATAGCGACGATTTTATTGGTGGTTTCTGCCAATGAGGTGGTATTGGCTTGTTCTTTGGTGCGTATAACACGCTGAAATACTTTTGCTTTTGCGGCACTTTTCACTTTTTCGAGCAGTTCCTTGCGCATTTCATCTTTGACGTCGTAGATGTTGGAGTGCGGTTTTGCGACAAAATCAACGGCACCGGCTTCGAGTGCATCGAGGGTAGTTTTCGCACCCGATTGGGTGAGAGAGGAGACCATTACCACAGGTACAGGCATATAGTGCATCAGTTTTTTCAAAAACGTAATCCCGTCCATACGCGGCATCTCAACATCCAAACAGACAACATCGGGCTTGAGCTCCACGATCTTATCGCGCGCGATATATGCATCTGCTGCCGTTCCTACCACCACGATGGTGGGATCGGAACTAAGAATATCGGTTAGTACTGCACGTGCAGTGGCGCTATCATCTACAATTAAAACTTTTATCGCCATTTATTTTCCTTATTTATCGCTAGATTGCTGTACGTATTTCATTAACACGACTCCATGTGCACAATCCAGTTGTATTTTTCGCCCCTTACTCCCGCCGACGTCTTGGGAAATAATAGATATGTTATACTCACCTAAAATATCTCTGGCGATAATGATGTTTTTTTCTCCTATCATCATCGAATCCTTTAGCACTCCAACGCTCATCGAGGCACCTCCAAAAATCTTGGCCTTCATCCTGTGAGTCTTCGCACCATGCGCTATCATCATATCAATGAGTTTTGGTATGCATATATTTCCATATTTAGGACTTTGAAGACCATTTCCATTCCACAGTGGGAGCAAATAGTGATTCATCCCTGCCAATTGCAATATCGGATCATACAAACATACGGCAACACATGAGCCTAAAATTGTCGAAATCGCCGCCGGTGCATAATCCACGTGAAATTGACCTACATGGATAAACGTAGAACACCCTTGTATCATTACATTTCAATCGCGTCATCAAATGAATCAAATAAAAAATCATTTGAACCGCATGCACTAGAATCAGGCAGCTGTGTTACTAGAGGCAACTGTATCGTAAATGTCACTGTTCCCTCATCAACGACATAATCAATATTTCCATACATAAGTTCACAATATTCACGTACGATACTCAAACCAATCCCTAATCCATGTCCGCCTGTAGGGCCGTATGCAAAACGGGTAAATATTTGCGGTTTAAACTCGACATCGGGACCACGTCCATCATCGGTGACCGATAAAAACAAATTGGAATTATCTTGACTAATCTTAATATCCACACGTCCATCACTGTTACCATAGCACACAGCATTGGATAAAATATTGAGAATAATCAAATACAGTTTACGCGGATCCGACACGATTGCATTGGATAGTTCATTAAAGATATTGACTCTAATATTTTTTGCTTGTATCACAAATTTCAATGCACTAAGCGCCTCTTCCAATAATTCATTCGGATGAACCAACGCATGAGAAATATCCACAACACCGCTTTCAATTTCAGCTGCTGCTACCAAATTTTGAATACGAAAATTGAGGGTAAAGGCTTCTTGTTGCAGTAAATCAAAAATTTGTCGTTGAGAATCACTCTCTGGCGGCATAAAATGGGGTAATAACCCCAAAATTGCCGTCATAGGGTTGTTAAGCTCACTAGCGATGAGGGAGAGAAACCGCGTTTTTGCTTTTTCACTCTCAATGAGCATTTTATTGAGATCCAATATTTTACGGGTTAAAAA
>JAQTOQ010000198.1 GCA_028713245.1 Sulfuricurvum sp.
CTGTAACACAGTTGTGTTGAACCGATCTTGATTTGTGAGAATTGTGTGCCCTCTTGCTCTAAATTCATTTCATAGAGTTTAATGTACTTGTAAAAATTGGTTGCCATATGAGAAAATGCGATTATGAGTCCAGCATAGCCATCCAAAAATCCTCTCTTTAAAATATAGGTACGAAAAAAAGAGTAAAGGCCATTAAAAAGTGCTTTGGCAGGAGATGAAAATCTTTTACCGACATTATCAGTCGCAAAGAGAGTCGAATAACGATCGGCTTTCACTAAAAATTCCGAAATACTCTGATAAGGAAAATGGCTAAAACTATTTTGAAGTTTTTCAACTTTCACTCCCTCCGTTAAGACGTGTTCATGCACAGAATGGTTACTATAGCGGCTCGCTCTTCTGTTATAGATACGAACGATTTCATCTGCGCCCCAGCAATGGCAAATTTCAGTCATATTATAAAAATTCTTTCGTAACAGAGAATAAACAATGTGTTGATCCTCTGACAATGCAAAAATTTCTTGAATAATCGCATCATTCATCACTTCATCACTATCAATCGATAAAATCCAATCATTTCTAGCATGGGAAGCTGCCTCATTTTTGGTCGGACCAAAGCCGATAAATTCCCCTTCAATCAACTGCACGTTTGCATAGCTGGAGGCGATGGAAGCCGTATCGTCACTACTGCCATTGTTGTACACCACAATATCATCAAAAGAAGACATGCTATCAAGACATCGCCCAAGTGTTGCTGCACCGTTTTTTACAATTATTACAACAGAAACACGCATCTTTACCCCTTATTAAATTACCTACTGGACGAAATGGTATACCTTGTGTGTGAAACGAATGTGAAACAGTCTGTTTCATATTCATTTCATTTTAATTCTATAGAATTATCAACATAAACCAAAATCAAAGGAAATATATGAAAAAAATCACGATAGCTTTGCTCCTCAGTGTTGCCGCAACGTTTGCGGCTGATTATAGCGCCATGACGATGGAAGAGATGAAAGCCGCAAGAGGCAGTGTCTCCTCGGCAGACAAAGGAGCATTTCAAGCAGAAATGCAAAACAGAATGCAGTCAATGAGTACCGAAGAGCGTCAAAAAATGCAAAGTGAAATGAAACAAAGCAAGTCGGGGCCGCAAGACGGTACAGGTTCACAAATGCGTAAAGGTGGAGGCTCTGGCGGTGGCATGAGAGGCGGGCGATAAGTTTCGCTCCAAATTAATATTTAAAAAAAAGGAATACCATGCAAGTAGAATCATCAGGACAAATGCAGATGAGAAAAATGGACGGCACAGGCGGAGGACAAGGTCAAGGCGGTGGAATGAAAGAGATGATGCAGTCGATGTCTCCAGAAGATCGCACTGCGTTTCGAGAACAAATGTCATCCATGTCAGAAGCGGATCGTAAAACAATGAAGAATCAAATGGCTCAAATGGATACGAGCAAACTCTCTTCATCAGACTTATCCCAACAGTTACAGGACATGCTCTTGGAATTTCAAAATACTACGTCTAAAAATAATGCCTCACTATCTGCAACAATAATTGATACATACGCCTAAATAAAGGCTTGATTGACCTTTTGCCGTTATCGGCAAGGGTCTCTATTTGGTTTTAAACTCATGTTCATTTCGTTTTACTTTTATACAATACTGGCGTAATGAAAAGTAAATATCAAAGGAAAAGTATGAAAAAAACCATTATAGCACTATTTTTCAGCAGTATTGTGGCATTTGCAACCGATTACAGCAGTAAAAGTTTAGAAGAGATGAAAACCATTCGTACTACACTGTCGTGGATGGAACTGCCTTCATTTCGAGCAGAAATGGAAAAACGGATGAAAAATATGACCCCCAAAGAACGTCAAAAATTGCAAGATGAGATGAAGCAAAGTAAATAAAAAGATCTTTCAATATCCTATAAATTTATTGATATAACTCAAGATTCAAACGTTTTTTTTGTGTTACTATACGCGTAATTATTAGGTGGATTATTTATGAAAACAGCAATCACTTTTTTACTTCTTTTTTGTAGCCTCCATGCGGCACCATTGACGCTTGAGCGTGCCATTGCGATGGCACTAAAATCCAACCCTCAAACACAAGCAGCACTTTTACGCATTCAAAGTTCCCAAGCCGATACCAAAGCGGCCAAAGGAACCCTCTATCCGCGCATCGATCTTAATGGCGAGTATTATCCGACCAAAACCGTCGTAATCCCATCAAATGGCACCTTCTCAACGCGTCAAACCGATGCGTTTCATGCGGATGTCAGCGGGAGCTATTCATTGTGGGATTTTGGACGAAATGACAACATGATACAAGCAGCTCAACATGCCCAAGAGGGAAGTATCGCGGACAAAACTTCTGTGGAAAACAGCCTCATCGAGCAAGTTTGGCTGCAATACACAACCATTACCTATTTGGAGCAACTAATCGATACAGCCCAAAAATCAGCCGAGTTTTACAAAGCACAATATACCCAAGCCGTTCGAATGCGCGAAGTGGGATTAAAAACACAAGCCGATGAATCGAGATTTAAAGCCTCATGGCTCGAAGCCGATGATCATCACAGCGCAGCGCGCGCCCAAAAAATCAAAGCACTTATGGCGCTTGAACTTCTCATAGGAAGCAATACCCCCATAACAATAGACCAAGCCGATTTTGATCAACGCGTAAGTACACTATCCATGGTGCTTGAAAATGTTCCTACATTACGCCAAGAGCTTTCGCAAAACAATCCTCAACTCCAAA
>JAQTOQ010000056.1 GCA_028713245.1 Sulfuricurvum sp.
TAGAGTGTTCGATACTCAAATAACGGATGACGTTTTCTTTGATACGCTCATCAATAGCATGAAGCTCTTTGAACTGGATTTCACTCAGATCAATTCCCAATGCTTCTGCACGGGCAACGGCTTTACCGGTAATAAAATGCGCTTCACGAAACGGAACATCGCAATGTTCAACCAAATAGTCCGCTAAATCGGTCGCACTCAAATGCCCCAACTTGCATGCATTTTCCATATTCTGTTTTTTTATCGTCATTGTTTTAAGTGCTTCACGCAAAATTTCCAAAGAAATCTCTGCTGTTTCTACACTGTCGAATACTCCTTCTTTGTCCTCTTGAGTATCTTTGTTGTAGGCTAAAGGCAACCCTTTCATGACCGTCAGAAGCCCCATAAGATTTCCATACACACGCCCTGTTTTTCCGCGTAGTAACTCGGGAACATCTGGATTTTTCTTTTGTGGCATAATTGAGGAACCGGTTGAATATTCATCTGATAATTCCACAAAACGAAACTCATAACTTGACCAGAGAATAATTTCTTCTGAAAGACGTGAAATGTGCATCATCAAGGTAGAAATATTAAAGAGGATTTCAAGTGCAAAATCACGATCACTGACGGTATCCAAACAGTTAATACTAACGCTGTCAAAATCCAAAAGCTTGGCTGTCATTTCGCGATTAATATTGTGTGGTGTCCCTGCTAGTGCCGCACATCCAATCGGTGAAACATTATTACGCTCATACGAACTCTCAAAACGTTCAATGTCTCGCTTTAGCATCGTCGCATACGCCAGCATGTGAAATCCAAAATTAATCGGCTGAGCATGCTGTAAATGAGTCATACCCGGCAATAGCGTTGTCGCATGTTCACGAGCAATATCAACAACAGTAACCATAAGTTCTTTAATAAGAGTGACAATTTCACCATTTTTGCGTAAAACGTAACGTCGAAAATCCAATGCTACTTGATCATTTCTACTGCGTGCTGTATGCAATTTTTTACCGGTATCACCGATGATCACAGTGAGACGTTTTTCAATCGCCATATGTAAATCTTCATCGCCTATTTTCCATTCGAATTGACCCGATTCTATCTCACTTAAAATCTGAGCCATCCCCTCTTTGATGGAGACAAATTCTTCAGCTGTTAGTATCCCTTGATGTGTAAGCATTTGCGCGTGTGCAATCGAACCTTCGATATCCTCACGATACAATTTTTGATCAAACATAATAGAGGCATTAAAGTGCTCTAATAATGACGAGGCATCCTGTGCAAATCGTCCGGACCACATTTTTTCCATGATCTCTCCGTTATAGTATAAAAGTTAAAGGATTTTAGCGGAATTTGGTTGAGAAAAAAGCATCATCCCAAAGGATGAAACCGAAGCATAGGACGAAGGATTAGTTACAAGCAGGGACATTTCCGCTATCTCTAGCATACTCTGTAAGAAAATCTTCAAGATGTCGTGAATCTTTAGTAAACTTACGGTCACTAAAATACTCCCACGAGGCTTGTGCTTTTTTGGATGCCATATGAATATCAGCGAGTTTTTCACCTTTATTCTCCATAATTTTCTCCCATGTTCTCATTTTTTTTGAAGCGGCTAACTCTTGCCCACCACCGTGACATGGTTTACAACTCGCAATGTAAACTTTTTGTCCTTTATAGGTTGCGGCATTTAACATTGGAACAGCCAATAAAAAAGAAATTGCAATCAATTGATTTAATTTAGTCATGAAGTTGTGATTCCTGTTATAAAAAATGTAAATCGATGATACATCAGCAATTCTAATATATGGCTTAATCTATTCTCTGCTACATTTTAAAATATTAAAATGTAGCGATTGGTTAAAGTTGATATTTTTGTTCTAAACTGTCCTCTAAATCCCACAAAGAAAGAGATTTGAGTTTTGCTACAAAAGAAGATGTGCAATTAACATCCCCAGGCCATTGTCGTTCAAATCCATCATACTTATTTTTGCATGTTCCGTCTATTGAAACAATGGATCCATTGATCAAGATGTCACGTCCTGCATCCATGTTATTTGTCACCCGCCACAACAACATATACGGATTATGGATATCGTTATTTTCGGCATCAACTACAATTACGATTCTCAAATATGACTGTAATGACGATAGTATCTCCGCCACGTTCGACAGGGAGCGCTTTTTAGTAACACTAATAATGGTTATCGGATTACTCGTGTGGCGCATGTATTGAGTGACGTCTTGCACTTCACTCATAAACGGGCGAATCATACTAAGAAGCTCAATACTGTCTACTACTTTTGGTTTCTCTACGCTATACGAAGCCGTCAAATCAATTCCAAGTTTTCCGCCAATCAACGCTTCTGGGCTGGAATGATCCAAGGCATCCGTAATCCCCTCGGAGATAAAAATACACTTTGGCAAGAATCGATTGAGCGCATACGTCGCAAGTGCTTCATAATTGGTCAGTTTTGGAGCATCCTCCCCGAAGAAAAGGGCATGCTTTACAAAACTCATCTGCCCTGATCCCCAAAATAGATGCATGAACTGTCTCGCATGCCCTTTATAAAGAATACGCATCTTTGCCAAAATAAGATTATGAAAGACCCCATTTTCAGGCATATGATAATCTATCAAGTCGTGAGCGTTGGTTTGAAGCAACGGTAAAAACACACGCTCGGTTGCCCAACCCATATATTTATCTTCCAATGGCGGTTTCCCCACAACGGTTGCTAAATAGTAAGGTTTTTTTCGGCTAGTGATAGCGCTGACTTCAAGTGCCGGATAATGCTCTGCTAATGTGTAATAACCTGTATGATCCCCAAAAGGCCCTTCAAGTATCATTTTCTCAGGATCAACCCATCCCTCAATCACAAAATCAAGATCTTCAGGGACATACAGTGGAGTCGTGATCGATTTTACCAACTTTACCGTCTCTTTTTTAATAAGCCCATATAAGAGTAATTCATTGACACCGTACGGCAATGGAGCCGTCGCACACCATGTGTACAGAGGATCACCACCGATACCGATGGAAACGGGCATTTTTTTGCCTGCACGTTGATACTGATCAAAAAAGTGTGAGGAGTCTTTGTGAATTTGCCAGTGCATCCCCAAATGGTTTTTATCATACACCTGCAGACGGTACATCCCCAAGTTTACGACCTCACCTTCTAAGCTCTGCGTATAGACTTGACCCATCGTAATAAAAGGGCCGCCGTCCTCTTCCCATGTAGTAAGGATTGGCAAATCATATAAATTGATCTCTTCCCCTTGGAGTATAATCTCTTGACAAGCCCCACGTGTTTTGAGTTTTTTAGGGAAGATATCTTTCATGTTGAATAGATCGCCCAACATGCCTACTTTTTCTTTGAAACCTTGCGGCGGTTTCATATGCAGAAGCTTTTCAATCTCTACAGCTACTCCCTCAACATCACGTCCAAACAAAAACTCGGTACGAGCATACGAGCCAAAAAGATTCATCACCACAGGAGTCGTAAAACTTTTGTTATTCTTTGTATCAAGAGGATGAGTAAAAAGTAATGCTTTTCCACCACCTTCTTTTTTTACTTCGGCATACGCTAAATGAGGAATTTCAAGATGTATGTCCAAGGGCGTATCAATCACGCGCAGTTCATTGCGCCCTTTTAGCAGCTCTAGCGTTTTAGCTAAAGTCATGCTTTATGCCCATCTGCCATAGCTTCAGCACGGCTCAGTAGCTCCATAGCACCTTGATCGATCAAACGTTGTGCCATGGCTTCTCCTACCCCTGCAATCGCATCACGAGAGACGCTAAGTTCTTCACCCATCATCTCAGTACCATCAGGAAGACCCAATATACTTCGAACATTCACCGATCCATCATTTTGTACGCGTGCGCTGACACCGATTGGCACTTGACAACCACCTTGTAATGTATCCACAAATCCGCGTTCAATCGTTGTTTCCAAACGGCTGTCGGCGTCTTCAAGAGCACGTGCAATTTCAAGGACCCACGGCTCATTGACCGTTTCAATCCCCAAAGCACCCTGCCCCATTGCCGGAAGCATTTCGTCCATAGAAATCGGATAAAAATGCGCTACGCTCTCAGCTAATCCTAAACGATTTATCCCTGCAGCAGCTAAAATAATAGCGTCGAATTCACCCTCTTTAAGTTTACGGATACGGGTATCTACATTACCGCGTAAATCTTTGATGATCAAATCAGGACGCTCTTGGAGTAGCTGCATGCGTCGGCGTAGTGAAGATGTTCCCACAACTGCACCTTGTGGCAACGTATCAATATCCGCATATTTTTCACTTAACATCGCATCACGGACATCTTCACGTTTGGTAATAGCAGAGAGTAAAAGACCCTGTGGCATTACCGTCGGAACGTCTTTGAGTGAGTGAACCGCCATTTGCGCCTCACCTGCGAGCATTGCTTCTTCAATTTCTTTAAGAAAAAGCCCTTTCCCCCCAATTTTAGCCAATGGCACGTCTAAGATCTTATCCCCTGAAGTGATAATAATTTTAAGTTCCACTTCCACATCACTGTGATTGGATTCAATCACAGATTTAATATATTTAGATTGCCAAAGAGCAAGTTTACTGCCACGGGTTGCGATGGTGAGCTTTTTCATTAATTATTTAACCTTTATTTCTTTATATTTATTTTTAGTAGGATCTTTTTTACCATCAAAGAAGACGGTTGGTGTTCCTGATACCATGGCAGTTTGTGCCGCTTTTTGGTCTGATTCAAATTGTTTTACAACCGAGGGACGTCGTATATCTGCAAGACCAAAATTAGTCTTAAATGTTTTATTGAAAGCATCCAAAATTTTGCCTTCATCTTTTTCGTTTGCGTTCACATCAACCGTATACAGACGTAATGTCACATTATCCATACCGCTTTGTTCTGCTCCAATAGCGGCTTTCGTCAACGTCACTGCAGCCGGATGCAATGTCGGAAGCGGGTAATGGAAATAATAAACCCCAAACACTGCCGGATACTTTTGCATATAAGACAATGTTTCTGGAACATAACGGCGACAAAACGGACATAATGGATCCGAGAAAATGGCTACTTTATACTTCGCTTTTGCAGTGCCGCTTATCAAATTATTTTTGGTATAAAATTGAGTCGGAAAATCAGGCGCAATGGTGTCATTATAGCGCTCTCCTGTCTTGATATTGACCAATTCAGTTGCCATCGAATCGCCGCTTATAAAATAGGTGCCGTTTTGGTTGATATGACGAGTCTCAGCGCCTTGTTTTACATCGGCTTCAATCGCTACAAAATAGGCTTGCCACCCTCTCATGCTCGGAACGGCTTTTTTGCCGTTAATTCCCACTTCAACATTACTCACATTCACATTTGACGCAATCCCTTTTTTTAAATAGGCTAATACTTCTGCATCGCTTGCGGCAAATACGTTAGCGCAAAGCAGGAGAGTCGCTGATAATTTCTGCATCAATAACATTGTCATCCTTTGGTTGGTGTGGTTGGTTTTGTTGGGGATATTTTGGCATAAAACGGCTAACAATGAGTGAACCTAGTAAAATGATATGTATTATTATGGCGATGATATCCGTTAAAATACCCGGCATAATCAGTAATATTGCCCCTAATAGGGAAAGAAGGTTGCGTTTATAAAAGCCGTTTGCACTGATGCGGCGTTCTTTGAGTTCCATTACATTGGCAAGCAATGTTGTTCTAAAATTAAAAAGGATAGCAATACCAATCAGCGCACTGACCATGATCTCGGTAAACATCATCAACCCGCCAATTTTGGAAGCCACATTCACAGTGATCATAACCTCTAAAAAAAGATAGATCAGAAAATAGATCATCCGATCAGTTCCTTCAGTTTTGAAAGTACCTCGTCAGCATTAACGGTTATCATCTCGCGCGTGCTACGTATCATAATTTGGACTTGATTGTTTTCCATCTCTTTTCCAATAATAACGGTATACGGAAAACCGATCAGCTCCGCATCGGACATTTTAAATCCGAATCGCTCTTTACGATCGTCTAAAATGGTTTCGATTCCCGCTTTACTTAAAGACTCGTAAAGAGATTCTCCATACGCTACGTGCGCTTCTTCTTTGATATTTGAAATCATAACATCGACCATGTACGGCGCCGTAGCAGGGGTCCAAATACACCCTTTGTCGTCATGATGCTGTTCGATTACTGCGGCAACGAGTCGGCTCACACCCATCCCATACGTACCCATGATAAACGGTGTTGATCGTCCGTTTTCATCGAGATACTCCGCCTTCAACGGAGCAGAATAGGTAGTACCCAGTTTAAAGATATGCCCTACTTCAATCCCTTTGGTATGCAAAAGTTTCCCATCACAATGAGGACAGCCATCACCCTCTTGCACTTCGGTCAGATCCGCGAATACCGCTTCGTTCATAACGCTCAAATCAACGCCCACAAAATGGTAATCGACTTCATTGGCTCCACAAATCATTGTTGTAGCATTTTTGGTATCGTTGTCCATCACCAAACGGATTTTATCCTGATCCAACGGTCCTACAAAACCCGGAACCAATCCAATCTCTAGTAGCTCCGCTTCACTCGCATCCACCAAATCAATAGCACCCACGCTGTTACGTGCCTTGACCTCTTGAAGTTCATCACAGCCACGGATGAAGAAACAGACCAATTCACTTCCCTCGATGTACATCGCACGTTTTATCACTGCCTTGAGCGTATAATATGGATCAATTTTGAAAAATTGGCTCAAATTATCTATGGATTTAATATTCGGTGTTTTGAAACGGGCAAACTCAGCGCTTGGTGCTTCTGGAAAACTCTTTCTCGGTGCACGACGGGCTGCTTCGACATTTGCGCCGTATTCACACGTATCACATACGGCAAGGGTGTCTTCACCACTTTGTGCCAATACCATGAGCTCTTTTGAGCCCGTACCCCCAATAGCACCGCTGTCCGCTTCTACGATACGGAAGTCAAGACCCAAACGCTCCAATATTCTTTTATAAGAGGCTTCCATCAAATCAAATTCACGATCCAAATCTTCAGTAGAGGAGTGAAAACTGTAGCCGTCTTTCATCACAAACTCACGACCACGCATCAATCCAAAACGAGGACGCGCTTCATCGCGGAATTTTGTTTTAATCTGATAAAGATTGATCGGAAGCTGCTTATAACTCGTAACGCGATTGCGAACGATGCTCACCATCATCTCTTCATGCGTTGGCCCTAGAACAAAAAGGTTGTCCTTACGGTCGCGAAAACGTAACAGCTCTTTACCAAACTTCTCAATTCGACCGCTCTCTTGCCACAACTCTGCCGGCGTTACAAAACTCAAATCAACTTCCAAAGCCCCTGCACGATCCATCTCTTCAATAATAATAGTTTCAATTTTACGCAATACACGCTTCCCTAGGGGAAGAAAATTGTACAAACCACTCGCAACTTGCGTTACAAATCCTCCGCGAGAAAGATAAATATGGCTAGAAAGCAACGCATCTTTTGGGGACTCTTTGGTAGTAGGAATATAAGCTTTGGAAAAACGCATTAGGATCCTTTGTAAGATTTTTGGGTTGGTGGTGTTTGGTCATCGTTTTGATTCAATAAAAAACTCAGCGCACTGATCAGAGCATCTGCTCTAAGTGGATCAGAGGCATCGCGCATACGATCAGAGAAAGGGTGCAAAAAGCGCTTAAGTGCTTGCTGTGTTGCTTTTTCTACTGCCGCCTCGTACTCTTTTGGAATAAACCCTTTGTCAATTACCCGAGCAGCCTCAGCTTGCGCACAGGCATAAGCAGAGGTGTACATCGTTTTAATGAGTGGCTCAATCGTCAATCCTTTAAGCCACTCAAAAAAAGCGGCAGTTTGACGACCGATAACAACAAACGACGTACGCGCTTCATCTTCACGTAAACCGATATTGGTGGAAACAATCTCTTTGAGATCATCGATACGGTAAATATTAATTCCAAACGAACCCGTTTCTACCTCAATGTCTCGTGGCATTGCCATATCAAACCAATAACGATCATATGAACACGATTGAACCATCTCTTCATTGATAATAGGGGTAATCGAGCCTGTTGCCGTAAAAAGCAAGGAGTATTCATTGACCGCGCGCGCTATTTCGGAAAACGATCGAACTTTTGCATTGCACTCTTTGGCTATTTCTTCGGCTTTGCTCATTGTTCGGTTCATTACACTCACCTCAACGCCTTGAGCGCTCAGATGCTTGCACGTAATCACCGACATCTCACCCGATCCAATCACCAGCGCCTTCATACCCGAGAGAGTACCGCAACATTCACGTGCCTTAGTGACCGCAACACTGGCAACCGACACCGGCTTGGAAGAAATTTCGGTAACATTGCGTATTTCCGCAGCACATTTTTGGGCAAACTGCATCGCTCTTGAGATTTTAAGTCCGCAGAATTCATGCTCTGCCGAAAGCTTAAATGCATTCTTGATTTGTCCTACAATCTGTGTTTCTCCGACCACCATAGAATCAAGAGAACTTGTTACACTGAATAAATGATGAATCGCGCCATAATCATCCAAAATATCGCCGCGCATTTTTAGCTCGTCCAGTGCAAAATGGGAATGCGCGGATAATAGAGCAAGAAGATATTCAGTCGCTTCTTCCACATGACTGCAACTGCAAAAAATTTCAATACGATTACACGTCGAGAGGATCATCGACTCGCTGATCTGCGGATGGTTGTTAATTTTTCCCATCATCTCTATTTTTGCCGCATCGTTCACAAATGCCAACTTCTCACGCTGGGCAAGTGTTGAATTCTTATGGGAAAAACTGATAACCAAATAATGCATTAATGGCTTCTTTGGATCACAGAGGTGAGAATGGCGCGCAACGCCTCTTCATCTCCGATAACGCTCAACGCTTCATCGCACAGCTCTTGTGCTCTCACATACGAACGTTCTATGATATTGTGTTCTTGCATCACATTGGATAGCCACTGTTTCTCTTGCGGCTCAAGAACGCGACCATGGCACCCAATCAATTTTTCTCGTCCAGCATCGTCCAAAATATCATGTAAATCAATATAGGGAAGCGTTGTCTTTCCCTCCACAAAATCATTCAGTGCAGGTTTCCCCAGTGTCGCTTCATCGCCGATTATGTCCAAAATATCATCCACAATCTGAAATGCCAGACCTAAATTTTTACCGTATATGCCATAGGCTTTGGCATCTTTTCCATCCAGCAACGCAGCACAATAGGCGCACGATTCAATCAAGGTTGCGGTTTTCAAATAAAGCATCTTGAGATATAAATCACGATTCAGATTAAACACTTTCGACATCTCAACATCCATCATCTCACCCACCGAGAGCTGTGTAACCGACTGTGAAATCGTTCGCGCAATCTCAGGGTCAAATGCAGTCAATGCGCTAAAGGCTTTGGAATATAAAATATCCCCCAGCATAATCGCAATTTTACTGCCATGTGTCGCATTCACCGACTGCACACCGCGACGAAGCATCGCATCATCGACAACATCATCGTGCAGTAAACTCGCCGCATGAATCAGCTCAACAATCGCTCCCAAACGCGCGGCATCGGGATGTGTAGGAGCAATCGTCAGAATCAACCTAGCACGCAACCGTTTACCTCCGGAGAGTTTTGAGAACAGTTGTGTTGCTTGTGGGAAATCAACTTCCTCTACGAGCTCACGAATAATGGTTTCAACACGTTCAAACATCACTTGATTTACTTCTCCGTTAAATAATCCAACACAATTCTCTTCTCTTTATCAAATAGCAAGAGATCAAACTGTGCTTTTTTGGCACCTTCATCAAACTTTTTGAAAACAATGATCACATACGCGGCATCACGCTCGCTCTTCACCGCAGGCAAGAGCTGTTTTCGAAAACTTTGATTGCTGTATCCGGCATACAAAACATGCTGCCCCACAAACCGATCAAAATTTTCGTGAACAATCAGCGCCTTATCGGTATAAAGCGTCCATCGCCAGGAGAGAATTCTCTCTTGCCCTTCGCTTTTGACCATAATTTTGATCATTTCATCTTTTGCTACGTTAAATGTTTTCATTTCTCGCCATGGCGCGGCTTTTAGGGATATAAAAAGCAAGCACAAACAAAAGACTTTAAGCATGCGAGAGCTGCTCCCATATAAAAAAGGCGATTATAGCATAATGAAAATAAAGGAGAATGGCAAGAGGCTATCTACTCCTCTTTTAATTGCAGTTCAGTCTATCTACGTTTTATTTATTTTATATGGTATAATTTTTTTGCTAGTATCACTTTCCGTATCGTTAATGGAGCGGCAAGATAAGGTCGGGGGAGTAATTACCCTCGACCTTTTTTTTTGCCCTCCAAAAACGATACGTGAAGGGGGTTCTTTATGGATGAGCTGATACTAGCACTATTGCTTATGTGTATTTTTGCACCTATGCTCAATTGAGTGTAGCCAAGGGGTTTTACCCCTTGCCCCCCTTCATTTTAATTCAGTCTATCTGCATTTTTTTTATCTTTTGAGCTACAGGTATCACCTGACCACTATATTCAAGCCTTTGATAAGATCAATTTGTTTATCAGTTGTTTCTAAAAGACAAAATACATAATTTGCCACTCCACCGGGCGCAGACGGGCCTTGCTCTTCAAAACGACACCACTCTTCCCTATATTTCAACCAAGATCTACGCCATCCATGCATTCTCCGTATTGTGGAGAGCGTTTGCCCTCTGCGAGAGCTGTTGCAGATAGAACAGCAAATATTGAAAGGATGATAAAACTGCTTTTGTAATTCGAAATCTTC
>JAQTOQ010000199.1 GCA_028713245.1 Sulfuricurvum sp.
CCCCTGTAGCTAAGGCATTGTCTGAAAATGAAGCTAAAATTATGGAAGAACTTCTGTCGGTAGAAGGTAAACATCAAGATATCGGTGGATACTACCATCCGGATACAGAAAAAGTAACTGCAGCAATGCGTCCAAGTGCTACATTGAACGCGATTATTGCTAGTATCTAATGATTAGAACGCCAAAGGAATACATCCCTTTGGCTATGCTGGCCGCTAAGGCACATGTAGCGAAGCAGAAAGCCTAGCAAAGCGCTGGCAAACGCTTGCCTCATTCGAGGTAGAGTTATAAAATTCGTTTTTACTTTGTAGAGTTGGCTCTATAGAGTAAAGACGATTAAATCGTCTTTTGACATTAGGAGTGAGTATGGGAAAAGGTAAGCGCGTCGGTATTGTAGGTGCAGGCAATGTGGGTTCTACTATTGCTTATTCTCTTGCAATGTTAGGTACCTGTCATGAGATTATCTTACGTGATAATAAAATGGAGATTGCCAAAGGAAAAGCACTCGATATGTCCCAAGCAGCAGCTGCTGTCCGTTCACACTCTGTTGTGAGTGTTGCCGAAAAAATGTCTGATTTAACTGATTGTGATGTAGTGGTTATTACAGCTGGAAGCCCTCGTTTACCGGGAATGAGCCGTGATGATTTATTGATGATTAATGCCAATATCACTCGTGAAGTAGTTGCAGGAATTGCACAATATTCTCCTAATGCTATTATTATCATGGTCTCCAATCCTTTGGATGTTATGACCTATGTTGCTCTCCGTGAAAGCGGTTTTGAACGCAGTCGTGTTATCGGTATGGCAGGAATTTTGGACAGTGCACGTATGGCGGCATTTATCCAAGAAAAATTAGGTTATGGTGGCGGACAAATTCGTGCTTCTGTCATGGGTGGACATGGGGATGATATGGTACCTTTGCCACGCTATTCGACAGTTGCCGGTGTACCTCTTTCGGATTTGTTGAATCAAACTGAGATTGATGAAATCGTTCAACGTACCCGTAAAGGTGGGGCAGAGATTGTAGCATTATTGCAAACTGGCTCGGCGTATTATGCTCCGGCAAAATCAACTGCTCTTATGATTGAAGCAATTTTAAAAGATACAAAACAAATTCATCCATGTGCTGTTTATTTAGACGGTGAATACGGTTATACAGATGTAGTAAGCGGTGTTCCAGTCATGTTAGGGGCAAATGGGGTCGAAAAAATTATCGAAATCACCCTCGATGAATCAGAGAAAAAAATGTTTGCCGACTCATGCCAATCGGTGCAAACGCTTATCGATACTCTCAATACCAACAATTTCTTTCAAGGAGCATAAATATGAGTTTTCGTATAGAAAAAGATACGATGGGGGAAATTCGGGTTCCGAATGATACCTACTGGGGAGCGCAAACACAGCGTTCATTGGAAAACTTTCAAATCGGTGAAGAAAAAATGCCTTATGAGATTACTCGTGCATTTTCTCTTTTGAAAAAAGCAGTTGCGTTGGTCAACTGTGATTTGGGAATGCTTAGCAAAGAGAAAGCTGATGCGATTGCTCAAGCAGCAGATGAGATGTTGGCGGGAAAATTAGATGCACATTATCCACTTGTTGTATGGCAAACGGGTTCAGGGACACAGTCAAATATGAATAACAATGAAGTATTGGCAAGCCGTGCAACAGAGATTCTTGGCGGTGATTTCCGTACGCAAAAATTAGTTCACCCTAATGATGATGTCAACAAATCACAAAGCTCGAACGACACTTATCCTACAGCGTTACACGTTGCATCGGTTATCGCTGTTGAGACACGTCTTCTTCCTGCTATTGATAATCTTCGACAAACATTGAGTGCAAAAGCTGAAGCGTTTAACGATATTGTTAAAATCGGACGTACTCATCTCCAAGATGCTACTCCGTTGACGCTTGGTCAAGAGATTAGCGGTTGGGTTGAGATGCTTAATAAATGCGAAAAAATGGCGAAAGATTCGCTTGAATCGGTTCGCGAATTAGCTCTTGGCGGTACTGCTGTCGGTACAGGATTGAATGCTCATCCTGAATTAGGAGCACGTGTTGCAGCGAAATTGAGTGAACTTACAGGTCACCAATTCGTGACGGCTCCGAACAAATTTCATGCATTGACAAGTCATGATGCTCTTGTGTTTGCACATGGTGCACTCAAAGCGTTAGCAGCCGATATGATGAAAATTGCCAATGACGTCCGTTGGCTTGCATCGGGTCCACGTTGTGGTATCGGTGAAATCACTATTCCAGAAAACGAACCGGGTTCGTCAATTATGCCGGGTAAAGTTAATCCGACACAAAGTGAAGCGGTGACTATGGTTGCTTGTCAAGTAATGGGTAACGATGCAACTATTGGTTTTGCAGCTAGTCAAGGTAACTTTGAACTGAACGTATTTAAACCGGTTATTGCCTATAACTTCTTGCAATCTGTCCGTTTGTTGGCTGATTCCATGAATTCATTTAATGATAATTGTGCAGTGGGCATCGAGCCTGTACGTGATCAAATCGACCATTATCTTAACAACTCATTGATGTTGGTAACGGCGCTTAATCCGTATATTGGGTATGAAAATGCAGCAAAAATTGCCAAAACAGCGCACAAAGAGAACTCAACATTGAAAGAAACCGCAATCAAACTCGGTCTTTTAAGTGCTGAAGAATTTGATAAATACGTCATCCCTGAAGAGATGACAAGACCAATAGCGTAAATTTACAACAG
>JAQTOQ010000200.1 GCA_028713245.1 Sulfuricurvum sp.
GGATTTTGAGAGTCAAGATATTATCGGTGTTACGACTGCAGCTATACGAATGGCTAGTAATCAAGACGATATTATTGAAAAAATATTCCAGCATTGCGGTGTCAGATTTAGAGTCATTGATGGTGATAGAGAAGCCCAATTAACACTGTTAGCAGTTCAAAACCGATTACTGCAACTTCAAATCAATCCAAAGCAGTTTGTCTTGGTTGATATTGGTGGAGGATCAACAGAGTTTATATATTTCGATGACCAGATAATAAAAAGTCTAAGCCTTCCCGTTGGAATAGTCACGATGAGTGAAGAGGCCAAAGATAAGGAACACTTGTATTGCTTATTGAAAGATTTTGAAGAAAAGTCGGCATTGTTTTATTGTTCATTAGATGTTCAAAGAGAGAATATAAAGCTTGTACTGACATCCGGTACCCCAACGACAATAGCTGCATATCGCATGGGAATGGATTATTTGAACTATGATCCTGCGAAGATCAATGGGTCTATTTTGACACTGGATGATTGTGTCTATACGTATAAATAACTTATGAACATGGATGAATCTTTGCGATCACAGTATGTTGGGGTAGGACGAGAACAACTTATTGCAACGGGTATACTGATGGTAGAATCTTTATTTAATAGTAGTAAAATAGACGAAGCTATTATTGTGGATGATGGCCTTCGTGAAGGGGTTGCACTGGATTACTTCAACACTAAAAGTTTTACTTAAGTGATTAGTATTGTATAATCCTCAACATTATTTATAAGGTCAAGGCAGCATAATGACACAGCCATCTTCGTTATCCAAAATTCAGCACGCTAATATCATTTCGTTGTTTGTCTTTACAATAGGACTAGGGGTAGAAATATACCACTATGGTTTTGACATTATGCGTATTATTAATATCGCTAATTTTGCCCTTGCGTGGTATATGTTCATCAATATTCGCAATGTTCAGCAAACCATTCATAAAGTGACAACAGTTCTTAAAGAAGCAGATGCAGGTACGTTTACGAATCGTCTAGAGTATCAAGATGCTGGTGAACTCGAGCAGATGAGAGTTAGTTTTAACAACTTTGCGGATCAGCTTTCGCGCTATATGAAAGAGATTTCATCTTCTATCGAACAGGCAAGTCAAAAAGCTTCGTATCCTCAAATTGATTCGTCTGCATTCAAAGGGGAGTTTAAAACAAATATCGATACAACCAATCGCGCTATTGCCAATATGCAAACCGATACCAATAGTATCGTTGCGACTGAGATTAATGATGCCATTGGAAATATTGGGAAAGGGGTCATTGGAGAGCTTGAACTTCTGCATGATGATCTTAACCGCTCCATCCACTATATTGATAAGATCGTTGGTATTAGTAAGTTAACGGAGTCCAATGCAGATGAGAGTATCGATGTTATTGGGGACATGACCGAAAGATTGCATGCACTAATCATGAGTGCTGATACCTCTAGTCAAAGTATTACAGTTCTCAATGAAAAAACACGCGAGATCAACTCGGTAGTTGATTTGATCAAAGAGATCGCAGAGCAAACGAATCTATTGGCACTCAATGCAGCTATCGAAGCAGCACGTGCTGGTGAGCATGGTCGAGGATTTGCTGTTGTTGCGGATGAGGTCCGTAAATTGGCGGAACGTACGCAAAAAGCGACCAGCGAAATCGCCATTTCAATTCAGACGCTTCAGCAGGATGCTTCTGATTTGCAGGAGAGTTCTGAATTAACCAACGACATTGCACAACAATCGCTTAGCACGATCGAAAAATTTACAATGACATTTGATGATTTTAGTCGCGGTGCAAAACAAGCTTCAGCGTACGCAAGCTCTATTGAGAACATGGTATATGTACTATTGGCGAAAATCGATCATACGATTTATAAGTCCAATGCATATACCTCTGTCATTCGCCGTACAAAACGTCTGGAGACCATGAGTCATACACAGTGTCATCTGGGTAAATGGTATATGGGAACGGCAAAAGAGAAGTTTAGCAAAACGAATGCGTATGCAAAAGTAGAAACTCCTCACTCTGAGATACATCGTCTCGTTAATATCAACCTTTCTTTTATTCAGCCGGAAGATAAAGTAATAGAAAATCATAATGAAATTATCAATAATTTCAAAAAACTAGAAGAAAACAGTCTAAAAATGTACGAATATTTAGAAGAGATGGTTAATGAGTCTCAACCGCAGCTTGACTAATCTCTCATAAGAGAGATTAGAAAGTCTCACCTTCATAGCGATCATAGATCCATTCAGCCACTGCTTGTTTTTGTCCATCATTGAGTTTCCCTTTTAGAGAAGGCATTACACCAAATTTCTCTAACGCCATTGGTTCACACATACTATACTGAATACTCGGATTGTCAATATAATCTTTTATAAAGGCTATGACTACGCGACGTTTTACATCTTGGTCGTCGTCCATAGTGCGTATATTGCTTTTTAGCTTATTAGATACTTCTACCATTGGCGGTGCTTTGAGCGTTTTAAAAGACTTGAGCGCTTCAGTTTTTGTCATCATCTCAGCGTGACATTTCATACAGTTGTTTTTGTATACGTTATAGCCATCAGCTCCCATAAGTGAGATGGCTGTTAATGTAATAAATGCGATTGATTTCATAGCATTCCCTTAGTTTTTGCAAATTTTAACTTCTTTTTTTCAATTCATAATTGATGAATATCAATTTATTCTCAAGCTAA
>JAQTOQ010000057.1 GCA_028713245.1 Sulfuricurvum sp.
CACAGCGCGATATTGCTCATTCACTGGGCATGTTTATCGTCACTGCATTGGGTGTTGGGATGCTCATTGGTGTGGTGCTCATTATGATCGGGGTGTATCGGGGAATGGTGCACGATGCGATGATTGTCCCAAATGATATAGCAGCGGATTTGTGGGTAGTGCAAAAAGACACGCTGGGACCCTTTGCTGAAAGCTCACGCTTGCACGAAGATCTCAAATACTCCCTACAAGGATTCTCAGGAGTCAAAGACGTCCATCCGCTTACGTTTCAAAGTTTACAAATTCATCAAGGGACCAAACCCATTCGTGTTTATACTCTTGGGTATGAAGCTCTCAGCAAATTTACCCCTTATACTCTGGTGCAGGGCCGCCCAATCAAGATCCGAACTCAAGAGATTATCGTCGACACCAAAACAGGATTTAAACTTAGGGACAAAATCGTACTGGGACGTAATACCTACACCGTGGTCGGTTTGACTCACAAGGCGGTCTCCTCGGGAGGTGATCCGATGATTTATCTCGATTTACGTGAGGCGCAGGAACTGCAATTTTTATTCAGCAATGAACAAATTCGCAACGATAGAGCGCGTGGGGCACAAAGCATTACAACCGCTACCGTCAATGCATTTGCCCTGACCACCTCTGCTGGATTTGATCCTTCAACAGTTGGTCAGGAGATACGCCGCTGGAAACACCAAGAAGTCTATACTGCACAAGAGCAATCGGACATTCTCACTAAAAATCTTATAGAACGATCCGCCAAGCAAATAGGGATGTTTACTGTCATTTTACTCATCGTATCCTCGGTTATTATTTCCTTGATCATTTACACGATGACGATCGGTAAAATGAAAGAAATCGCTATTTTAAAGCTTATTGGTGCGCCCAATATTATCATTACAAAAATGATTGGACAGCAATCGGTGTTATTGGGAATTTTAGCGTTTATCGGAGGAAATATTTTTGCGAACGTAAGCGCAAACTTTTTTCCTAAAACCGTTATCCTCATTCCCTCAGATGCGCTCAAACTTTTTTTGGTCATTATTATTGTGAGTATTTTGGCATCACTTTCGGGTATTCGCACGGCGCTTCGTGTTGATCCTGCCAGTGCAATAGGGGGATAAATGAAAAAACCAATAATATCCATGCAGAGCATTTCAAAAACATATGGGATGGGTGACAGTGCCGTCACGGCGATTAAAGAGGCAACGTTTGAGATTTTTTCAGGAGAAACGGTGGCACTTTTAGGTCCCAGCGGTTCGGGAAAAACAACTTTGATTACGATGATAGGGTGCATTACTGAACCCTCAATGGGAAAACTTTCTCTCAATGGTGAAATAGTTTATGATGAAAAATGGTTTATCCATGATGAGCGCAAGCTACGTCGTGAAAACATCGGATTTATTTTTCAGGCACATAATTTGATCCCTTTTTTAAATGTATTGGAAAATGTCACCTTGGTTCCTCAGATGAATGGGGTATCTACTAAAGATTCCAATAGTAAAGCTAGAGAACTGTTAGAATATTTGGGAGTAGGGGACAAAGAAGACAAAATGCCCTCACAGCTCTCAGGAGGTCAAAGCCAAAGGGTTGCTATTGCCCGCTCCCTGGCTAATACCCCAAAAATAATACTCGCTGACGAGCCTACTGCCGCTTTGGATGGTGAGCGAGCGCTTTCGGTTATGCAACTGCTTCGGAAACTCGCGCATGAACAAGACGTTGCGATAGTCGTCGTAACCCACGATGAACGAATGCTGCCGTTATTTGATCGAATTTTACGCGTTGAGGATGGGGTAGTCAAAGAGGCATTTTAGGTACGAAGCGTAACGTATCCTGCCAAAGCTTGATCATCAACACGACGCGACGAAGAAGCAAGGTGTCCTATCGTATTATTCCCTTCTCGAAAAAGCTGTACATAAAACTCCCCCTTATATCCTTTATGCTTTAATTGCTTCGCCATACTTACTATCTCATCTTCACTTAGTAAATCAGGATGCAAGGTGGTGCGTACTTCGTAAGCTACGGCACTATTCTTCAGAAGCTCAAAACTCTCCCAAAACCGCTTTTCACTTCCACCGCCACATATTTGCGCCATTTTACTATCAGGCGCTTTGTAATCTAACGCTACATAGTCGATAAGTTCTAATGCAATTAAGGAAGCAATAACATCCGGACGCATACCGTTAGTATCGAGTTTGATACGAAAACCCAGCTTTCTTATTTGGCTGCAAAAAGGGATCAGATTGGGGTAAAGCGTACACTCCCCTCCGCTTAAAACAACGCCTTCCAGTAATCCTATACGTTTTTTTAAAAAGGCAAGCGCTTCTTGTTCTGAAATGGAAGCCTCGCCAAAAACGATATCAGGGTTATAGCAGTACACGCATCGTAAGTTACACCCCACAAACCAAAAAATAGCCGCAGGAGTGTCGGGAAAATCGAGAAGAGTAAAAGGGGTTAAGTCATACAGTGCATTCATAGTCCAACAAGCCTATTGCGAATGAAACTATATTAACTTACTTTTAGATGCTCACAAAAATGGACACGCTCTTTGTGCTCTTGCTTTTTCCCGATGTTGAAACTCTCAACAGGACGGTGATAACCCATAACTCTCGTATAGACCATACATTTTGTTCGCTTTTTTTCGTGCATTTTCAGCACCATTTCTGTATTCATGCAATCTCCTTGGATAAAATAATGTCATCGCATTTAGGGCAGTACTCATGCTCTCCCTGCAAATAACCGTGAGTCGGGCACACTGAAAATAGTGGAGTGATCGTGATATAGGGCAAGCGATGATTGGTAATAACGTTTTTTACCATCCGCCGACACGCCTCAATCGAGCTGATCCGCTCACTCATATACAGATGCAAAACAGTACCTCCCGTATACTTACACTGAAGCTCATCTTGCATATCAAGCGCTTCAAACGGGTCATCCGTGTAGTCAGCTGGCAGCTGTGAGCTGTTAGTATAATAGATATTATCGCCCTCCCCCGCTTGTAAAATTTGTGGGTAACGCTTTTTGTCTTCTTTGGCAAAACGGTACGTCGTCCCCTCAGCAGGAGTGGCTTCTAAATTATAGAGATTCCCGCTTTCCTCTTGAAAAGAGCGCATGGTAGTGCGCATATGCTCAAGTATCTTTAACGTAAATTCAATCCCAGCGCTTGAGGAGAGATCTTGAGTATCGTATGTAAAATTGCGGATCATTTCATTCATTCCGTTGACGCCAATAGTAGAGAAATGGTTTTTAAATCCGCTTAGATAACGTTTGGTATAAGGATACAAACCACGATCAAACATCTCTTGAACAAATACTCTTTTCTTTTCCAGCGTCGAATAAGCAATCTGCATCAAATGGTCCAGAGCATCGTACAAGGCTTTTTCATTCCCTGCGTAAAGAAACCCGAGTCGCGCCATATTGATCGTAACCACACCAATACTTCCCGTCATCTCAGCACTGCCAAAGAGCCCATTGCCCCTCTTGAGAAGTTCACGCAAATCCAGTTGTAAACGACAGCACATACTGCGTACTGCTCCTGGCTTATAAGCTTCTGGATTTTCCGTAAGGACTCCTTCTTCGTTACGCAGGTATTGACTTCCGATGAAATTTTGAAAATAGCTCGAACCAATTTTTGCCGTGTTTTCAAACAATATGTCCGTATTTTCTCCATACCAGTCAAAATCTTCGGTAATATTTACCGTAGGTATCGGAAAAGTAAAAGGCTGACTCCCACTGTCTCCTTCGGTCATAATCTCATAATAGGCACGATTGATGAGGCGCATTTCGGGTAAAAAGTGCTTATATGTCGCATCTGTAAGTTTTGTTATAGTGCTGTCTCTGTTTTTCAATTCGCTCAAGAGCTCGCTTGATGCGACCGTTTCAAAAAGGTGGTGTTGATTTTTGGTAGGAATTTGATCTTTTAGATCTTCCGGTACCATCCAATCAATCGTAATATTGGTAAAAGGAGATTGCCCCCACCTTGCAGGTACATTTAGATTGTACACAAACTGCCGTATTGCTTTTTTTACCTCGATAAGCGAGAGTTGATCTTTATAAACATAGGGGGCTAAATAGGTATCAAACGAGCTAAATGCTTGCGCTCCCGCCCACTCACTTTGGAGAATTCCCAAGAAATTAGCCATTTGGCCCAATGCTTCTCTAAAATGATTCGGCGCTTTGCTGTCCACACGCCCACGTACTCCATTGAATCCTTCATCCAATAATGCACGTAAACTCCATCCTGCACAATATCCAGTGAGACAATCAAGATCATGAATATGGACGTCGCCGTTGCGATGTGCGGCTCCCTCTTGGGGAGAGTAGATGGAATCAAGCCAAAAGTTTGCAACTACTTTACCCGCTAGATTGTTAATAAGTCCTGCATTTGAATACCCAGTATTGGCATTGGCATTGATGCGCCAATCGGTTTTATAGATGTACTCTTGGACGCTTTGTGTGGAGTTAACAAACGTGGTGTCACTTACAAGACCTGCAATGTGTTCGCGTTGCATTTTGTGTAAAAATCGATACGTAAGAAATGATTTCATTACCTTGAATTCGCCCGCATTATGAAGCTCTTCTTCGATGATGTCTTGTATCTCTTCAACGCCGTACCGATCTTCAGCCTCTATCCTATGAAGAACATTATTCAGACAAGCAGGGTTGCTCTGCCGAGATTCGCTCTCGAATGCCTTAGCAATCGCATCGCTAATTTTATACGGAGAAAATAGCTCCGAAGATCCATCGCGTTTACAAACATGTTTATTCGACATCACAACCCTTTTATGCTCAAAGTAGATAAAATATTAGTACATATTATAGTACAAAAACCTTTTTATATAGTATAAAAAGGTAAAAACGACCTTTCATATTTAATCCAGATATACTATCATGACTTTATGTTAATAAATAACTTATTCACCTCATATATTATAAAGTAATTAGAGAAAAAAGGTTTTGATTTAAATCAAGAAGATGTAGACATAAAGGAAAGGAGAAGCCCTAGATCGTGAAACGATCGGCTACTTCTTTTAAATTAGCAGTCATATTTTCGAGATGCTTCGCAACGCCAGCAATCTCTTCGATACTGCGGGCATTACTTGTAGAGAGTGTCCGCACCATATTGATTTCAGCCAACGCTCCATCTAGTATCTTGGCATTGGAATCTGTAGTTACGACTACTTCCTCAACGATCTGCGTCGTGGCCTGCATTGAATTCATTACGCTTGAGGTTTGTGCTTGCACTTGTGCAGAAAGAACACCAAGCCCTTTTACATCTTCTGCATTGTTATTAATCTCATCACTCAAATCACTGATGGATTGGACAATAACGCTCACCGTCGCATTCGTTTCACTCAAACTCTTTTGGGTACGTTCTGCAAGCTTTCGTACTTCATCCGCGACGACCGCGAATCCGCGTCCATGCTCACCTGCGCGTGCAGCTTCGATAGCAGCATTGAGCGCCAACAAATTGGTCTGATCGGCAATATCCGCAATAACAGTGAGTACCAATTTAACCTGGTCCGCCTGCTGGCTCAATTCTCCCAAGCGTCCGCTGATTTGCTGCTCTTCAGCTACGCCCGTTGCAAGTTTGATAACCATGCCCTTAAGAGAACTTTCTGACTCAGCCAAGAAATCACGCGTACGGTCAACATCCCCTTTGAGTACATTCATCTGATTCGTCATCGTATGCGCACTCTCCAATACCGATGACAACGCATCTGCCATTTTGTTAACGCTATGAGATTCATCCTCTGCATGGCGTCCTGCTTGCAAGGTTGTTGCCGCCAACTCCGCGCTCACAGAAAGATTTTCTTCGCTGCTTGTCTCGATTGCCGCAAATACTCCCTTAATCTCCCGCATCAAATACTCAAGACTCTTTGTCATCTGCTGAAATTCAGGAGCGCCATTGCAAGGGAACGTATCACGAATTTTACGTTTTTCCGCCATCTCTCTCAACACCTCCTCCAGCATCCGTATCGACCCAATCAATGATGTAACAATTTTAGAACCTAATATCACCGTTACGAAAACAAGAATAACACTCATTGTTATCCCTATCCACATTTGCGCCGTTGTTGTGGCAAGATTGGCATTGGTTTTTGAAACGATCATCGCCATATGATTGTCTTCGAGTTTTTTCAGTTCATTAATATAGCCCGTAGCGGTATCAAACCACTGCTTTGGATTTATATCCAAAGCTCCGTTCAGATTTTTACTGTTGGCTATCTCAATCATCGCAAACGTATTTTTGCCACTTTCGCTATTTTCATACCCTTCTAGCTCGGTCACAAATTCTTGAGGAGCAAAGGCCTTGAACGTATGTTCTGAATTCTCGTAGCCGCCTTTGATAGAGTTGAAGTATCCCCAGCTGTTTGCATTAAATGATCCAGAAGTAAAGGCCCCATTAAGAGTTGCGCGAATACGTCCCATGTTCTCTTTTGCGATCAAAATCCAATAGTGATCAAGGAGATTATTTTTTGTATCTTTAAGCACGGCATGGTAAACCAGCTTGCCATAAAGAGTCATCATCTTGTCTACCATCACTGTATATTTTTTGGTAGATTCCACTGGGGTAAGAGCATGGCTCTCTACTTGTGCTCGACAATCAGAGAGTTCTGAATCAATGGCTCCATCTACAGCCACTGCTTTATAATCTAATAGTGCGGTATCACATACTTTGTGCTGCGTATTCAAATCGTCCAGCGAACTATCGGCTTTTGCCAAAAATCCTGCCGATCTTCCACGCTCTTTTTGGAGTTCATGAATCAATTGGCTCAACTTAGTTGCTTCATCCAATTTGACTGCAGTCTGCGCAATTATTGTATGTTTCTCAATCAAATCAAGCGTTTTTGGAATAGCAAAATAAAGCAATCCAATCAACGGTAGTAATAAAAGTAGCCATAATTGTTTGGCCAAAGGAAACCGGTTAAGCATGGGCAAGCCTTATCTATTAAATATTGTACTGAAGCAGTATAGTGTAAAAAATATTAAATGCCTTTCTCAGGTCAAAAAGGGTTCCGCATCGCATTGGCTTTTTCGAGATTGCTTTTGAGCTTTTTAAGTCGGTTTGAGGTTTGGTGGAGTTCTTCGCCCACTTGGATCATTGCATCCTCACTTTGTTCCAACAAGTTTTTCGCTTCTGGCGTCGCACCATAAAGTCCAGCCGTAACTACCTCGCTTTTTTCGATCGCATCGGTCGCACTTTGAAGTGCATCTTCCACATTTTTGAGAAAATACTCGATATGAGAATACGCAATATCGAGCTCATTATTACTTTTTACGACGATTTTTTCTTTCCCTATCAGGCTTTTGGACCGTTCCATAAATGTTTGTAAGTTGTGTTGAATCTGCAAGGTTGTACGTGCCATATAGAGAATAATTCCAAATGAAATAAGCGCCAATGCAATCTGTATTCGATACGCCAATAGCCGTTTTTCCGTCATGTTTGCTTCGTACTGCATTACCGCTTTATCCATCAGAGCAAGAGCACTGTCCCCATTGTCATAGAGAGCTTTGAGATCATTGAGATTATGATCCCCCACCAAATAGCGGTCAATTAATCCCGCCATACGATTCCAGTGTTCTTGCACCTCCATCATGGTCGCTTCAATTTCAGCGTTAGGAAACCCTTGATAATCAGTAGTAATGGCGCTTAGTCTTTTGAAGTTTTGATCAAATTCATTTCGTGCTTGCTGCAATTTTTCATACGCACCCTCTTCATCCACGAGCAGACGATGCAGCTGCAAAACCGTTCGTTGAGAAAGCATCCTCTGTTTTCCTGCGGTATTGATCACTTTGGCATCGTATTTTTGATCCATATTGAGCCAAATATCTACCATGATAATAGTAACGAGGTTGATCGACAAAATGGCGACAATCCATCGTACCTTAGTGCTTATGGATTGCATCAAACCCCCTCTTTGAAATAGCGTGCTAATTCATCACACTCTAACACAACCGTTTTGTGATCCGTTTCACAAATCAATCCCAATCGTGTAAATTTTGCCAATACTCGCGAAAGCGTCGCAGGTTGAATGTTGAGACGATAGGAAAGCTCTTGTTTTTTCAAGCTGTTATAAAGATCGAGATAGCTGTAGAGCATTTTGGCTACTTTTGCCGTGACATCAAAAACCATCCCCATATTAATCGTACATTCAACGAGCTGTTTTTGGTCCGCAAGCAGATTCACCAAACGAACCAGCAAGGCGATATCGACTTTTACCACTTCTTTGAAGATTGCCAAATCGCATGACAGCACACGACTAGGTTGTATAAACTCAACATTACTAAAACAGCTGATGCGGTCACAATCGAGTGAACCGATGTTAGTGAGCAACGACTGACCGCTTAGGGTATACAAAAACACCTCTGCATCAAATCTGTCCACTTTATAAAATTTCACTTCCCCCTCGATGAGAAAAAAGACACGGCTCACGTCATCCTCTTCATACACCATCACATCGGACACTGCATGCTCACGGATTTTGGCGCTGCTAGATAGACATTCCAATTTTTCAGGGTCACACCCCCTAAAAAAATCGAGCTCATCTAAAAGAAATCCCATACTATCCCCTACAAGATTGATTAAATTTTATCGCAATTCCCGCAACTATCTTTTGACTCAGGTCAAGTCAAAGTCTAATTGTATACAATGATTTTCTCATCGCCTTTTTTTTGCAATCGACTATTAACTGCTATTCCTTTTGGAAACGCCGTATATTCCTGCCGTGTTATAGGGTCTATAAATGACACACGGCTGTGGCCTTGATACACCCCATGATGCTTGATGGTTCCATACATGTCAGATTCTTCCAGTCTCTTCAATAAATCTCGAACAATATACAGCTGCCCTTCTTCTTGGGCTACCTTTGCCGTAAATACCTGTAACCTATCCGCCTCTGCCCTATACTGCCGTATAGTGATAATGTCAGTTTCTAGTGGATCAAATCCACCTTTCTTGGCCTCAATAGTACGCTGCTGTGCCCGCTTTGCTTGCGCATTTTTCTCTTTGAAGACAATTTGTTTCATCCCCAGTTCTTTTCTATAGCTCTGCAAAAGTTTTACTTTTTCCTCTATCTGTGCGAGAAATTCGGATTTTTTGGCATGATACGCAGGCACTGAAAGCGGATCGATTGAGAGTCTATGCCCCTCACCCTCAATTGCCTGAATCTCTATACTCTCAAGAGCGGTGATTTTGCTGTGCGCAAAAAGAATCCCTATATGCACTTCTCGAGCAATTATATCTCCCCCGAGCATTTTATTCACTCGAACAATATCCCCTTCGATAATTCCCCCCTCAAGGACATCAATATTGGCCTCTTTCGCCTTGAGATTTCCGCGATGCAGTTTTATATTTGCGACCCCTGTTACGTCTATCGTGGACTTCATATGCGTTTGTGCATCAATGCTAACATCGCACGCCTTGATATTCGTATGTTCCCCTATAGTCCCGCTAATATCAACCGTCTGGATATCAATTCGTAAACCCGCGCTAACTGCATCTTCTCCTGGATCTTTTTGTTCTACCCTCAGAAATATCTCTTTATCAGCACCCGGCAGTATTGAACCTGTCTTTGCATTAACGGCTTCGAGATACAATTCTTGTGAAACAACAAAAACTCCTTTTACCCGCTTTACAAATCCCGAAACAAGGGCAAAAAAACGGATGCCATTTTCGTCCTTCGTGCTGCTGATAGTCTTATCATCAACCTGAATAACTCCAGCATATTTTATCGTTGGCTCAGGAACAATAATAGGCGCTCCATCCAATCCGCGACCATTTCGACCTTTTTTTGGAAACACATATACCAACAGTAAATCTCCTGACTGTACCCCAGTAATAAAACTGGCTTCTTCTTGATCTGTATTTGCTTGTTTATAGCTCAAAGTAATAGAGTCATTAATCACATCAATGGCAGGAAAGAAGCTGGCAATCGGCATTCGATATGGCTCTGTTAGGGAACCATTTTTTTGTATTGTCGAGAGAAGACGGAGAATCTCTTTATCAAGGACCTCGTCCTCCATCCCTATCAAGTACCCGAGACGAAGCTTTTTTTTATTTATTTCTGTCTTGATCCACTCTTGTACTCCCTTTTTAAGAGGAATAATCGATTCAGGGTCAATAACGGCTGTTACGACCCCTTTGGTCTTATTCATCGCAAGCGAATAACGTAAATCCAAATGTCCCATAGGAATCGGGGGGCGAATTTTGATTTGATACTCTTGGCAGAGGAGGAATTCACTGGAATAGAGTTCTTCTTGCGTAAATTGCGCGAAAACATTACCGCTTTGGACAACATGCTCCTCTTTGTCGGTGGATTTTTTATAATACGTCTCGTACGAGAGGAGGTCAAAATCAACCTCACCAAGACTTATTTTTCGATCACTTGCGGCAAAACGCAAATCCTCTTTGACACTAGTAGAAGCTTTAGTAACGGGGGTAAATTCCGCCATCAATCAA
>JAQTOQ010000201.1 GCA_028713245.1 Sulfuricurvum sp.
CCAACTGCATTGATACGATAGGAAGACGCTTATCCTCTTCGTGAATGAATGGGATCTTAACCCCTTTGACTTCTATGTATTCCAAAGTACTTGCCATCAGTGTCTGTCCTAAAAATAATATCGTTGCTAAAAAGTATTTCACGCAAATTTCTCTAGCGTCTCGTATGCGGTATTACGAATTGCAGGAATTTCTCCTATGTCATGGATCAGACGGATCATCTCCTCTTTTGCCATACGAAAACCAGCCCCTGCGCTGCGAACTACGTTTTCTTCCATCATCGTCGAGCCCAGATCATTGGCACCATACAACAATGCCATTTGACCCACATACGGCCCCTGTGTCACCCATGAGCTTTGGATATTTTTAAAATTATCCAAGAAAAGACGTGACACCGCCAATAAACGTAAATAACGGTTTGACGACTGCTTTTCGATCTCAGGATGTTCTTCCATCAGCTGTGTGTTCATCCCCTGAAATGACCACATGATAAAGGCACGAAAACCACCTGTCTCATCTTGTAAATCACGAATGAGATTCCAATGTTCGATGATCTCTTCATCCGTTTCAACCGTACCGTACATCATGGTAGCCGTTGACATAATCCCTAGCTTGTGCGCTTCACGATGAACTTCCAACCATACGACACTGTCAATCTTTTTGGGTGCAATGATATCGCGCACGCGGTCGCTCAAAATCTCAGCTCCTGCACCCGGAATGGATGCCAAACCTTTGGCATGGAGGCGTGACAAACACTCTTGTATCGTTATTTTAGAAACTTTTGCGATGTAGTCCAACTCTATCGAGGAAAATCCATGAATGGTGATCGTCGGATATTTAGTATGGATATGTTCTACGAGATCTTCATACCACTCAATTTTGAGCTTGGGATGGACTCCGCCTTGAAACAAAATCTGTGTTCCGCCGATTTCCAGTAGTTCATCGATTTTTTGATCAATCTCTTCAAAAGTCAAAACATATGCTTCGTCCGATTCAGGAGAACGGTAAAATGCACAAAACTTACAATCCACCCAACATACATTGGTATAGTTGATGTTGCGATCAACTACAAATGTGGTAATCCCTTGCGGATGCAGTTCACGCTTACGCGCGGTTGCCATGCGTCCAAGTTCTTTTAAATCGCCGTTACGAATGAGGTCTAACGCTTGTTCTTTGGTAAGTCGCATTGGGTCTCTATTTATCTTTTGAAATGGCATCAAGGACACCATTGATAAATTTTGGAGATTGCTCACTTCCAAAGGCTTTGGTCACTTCGATCGCTTCATTGATAATCACGGCCGAATCGAGTTCGCCAAACATAATCTCATACGCGCCCAAACGCAATGTTGCACGCTCGATGGAACCTAAACGGTCAAAATCCCAGTCTTTGAGATGTTTTTCAATCGCTTCATCCACGGGAGCCAAATGTTCAACCACCCCTTTAAACAAATCGAGGGCAAAATCACGCTGCTTGTTGCGGATCTTTTTTTCCTCTAGTATTTCATCACTGAAATCAAGAATACTTTGGTTCCCCAAATCATACGCATACAGTAAACTAACAACCGCCATACGGGCTTGATGTCGTGTAGCCATTACTGTCCAATCGCTTCGTATAAATCAAGCAGTTCAATCACAACCGTCATCGCTTCGAATCCTTTATTGCCCGCTTTTGTCCCCGCACGCTCAATGGCTTGTTCAATCGTATCGGTAGTTAACAGTCCAAAAGAAACCGGTTTTTTATGCTTTAAACTGACCGTTGCGATCCCCTTGGTAGCCTCTGCAGAAACGTAATCAAAATGAGGGGTTGAGCCACGGATAACCGCACCCAAAGCACACACTGCATCGTATTTTCCACTGCTCAAAAGCTGCTCAATCACCATAGGTAGTTCAAATGCGCCGGGTGCTAAAACGTGTGTCAAATCATCGCTGTTTCCACCGTGTCTTGAGTAAGCATCTTTTGCCCCCTCAACCAATCTGTCTACGATAAAATGGTTCCATCGTGTACTAACGATTGCTACTCTTTTGTCCGCGCGAACGCTTAGATTTCCTTCGATTACTCTCATGTTTACTATCCTTTTATTGCATCAAGTTTTAATAATGTTTGGGTGAGCACATTTAATTGCTCTAATGTTAGCATATTTGGACCATCACTCAAAGCGCATGTTGGATCAAAATGGGTTTCAAAGAAAAACCCATCAACTCCCACTGCTGCAGCTGCACGTGCCAAGGGAGGAACCATCGAGCTGTCTCCACCTGTTTTTCCGCCGCCGATTCCCGGCATTTGTACCGAGTGCGTCGCATCAAAAATGACGGGAGCGAATTGACGCATAATATAAAGCGAACGCATATCGACCACAAGATTACCGTATCCGAAGCTCGATCCGCGTTCGCACAAAAACACCCCATTTTTTTGGGATGCTTCGTAGCTTAGTTCATCACACCCGCGTGTTTTTAAGACTTTCATCACCGAATACTGCATATCACTTGGGGTCATGAACTGACCTTTCTTGATATTGACAATTTTATCGGTTTTTGCCGCAGCCACGAGTAAATCGGTCTGACGGCATAGAAAAGCGGGGATTTGTATCATATCAACGACCTGAGCAACAGTGGGAACTTGATAACTTTCGTGCACATCGGTGACAATCTTGTACCCAAAATCATCTTTTACTTTTTGAAGCAATCGCAATC
>JAQTOQ010000202.1 GCA_028713245.1 Sulfuricurvum sp.
CGTAGTTTTCGATACCGTCGGATTCTAAAATTTCAAATACGATTCGTGATGCCGTACCTGTTTGAGTCATCGTCGCAAGAATATCCTGCACGGTAGAAGGATCATGAATATCGTCGATAGAGAGATTGATTGAGAACTCCTCATTGCGAGAACTAAAAAGATGACATGCCTGATGGAGAACTTCTCTGGTGATGCGGGGGTAGAGTTTTGTTTTTTTGGCAATAGGCAAAAACTGCATCGGCATAACAATATTCTCTTCGTCATCGGTCATACGAACCAAGGTTTCGTATTTATCGACTTTTCCGGTTAGGATATTGACGATAGGTTGGTAATGGCAAAAAATACGTCCGTTTGCCAACGCTTTGCGTATGGTAGTCGCCATGGCAATGTTGGTGTGGTATTGCTTCTCGACATTTTCAGACTCTTCATAAAAAGCGATCGGAATTTTGCGCTCTTTTGCCGTATGCAATGCGATATCGGCGCGTGTGAGCAGCTTATAAGAACCGATAGCGGCTCCGGCACTCATACGGACATCCAGCGTTTCATTTTCAACAATAAAGCGCTCTTCGTCCAATGCCGCTATTAGTGCTGACATACGAATGTGCAATTTTTCAGGAGTTAAATCGTCATAAAATAAGAGGGCAAATTCATCACCTCCGATTCGGTAAGGGGCAAATCCCATCGTTTTAAACCATTCTCCGACAACTCGTAGGAGAATATCTCCCGAGCTAATTCCGAAAAAGTCATTCAGCTCTTTGAAGTTATCGATGTTAAATATAGCGCATCCGTTAGGCTGCGACTCTTCCAAATCCAGCAAAAGTTTTTGACGGTTTGGCAATCCCGTCAGCGCATCAAAATTGCTAAGATGATAGATATGATCTTCGGCTTGTTTTCGCTGAGTAATATCTTGTGCGAAAACAACAACAGAGATGACGCTATTGTTTTCATCAAAGACAGGATAATAATTGCCGGAATAAAATTTCTCTTCACGGCGATCTTCGATGCTTAGGGCTTCTCCTGTAGCAAAAACTTTTTCGACATTGGCGCGTCGGCGTTCGGCAACATCCGGAGGAAAAAAATCATAAACGCAATGTCCGATGATATCGGAGGATTTGCTGTTTAGTCTTTGAGCGGCAGTGGAGTTCATGGTTAAAACAATACCGTTTTTATCGAGTAGAGAAATACTTTCTTGCGTAGCATCGAGAATCGCTTGCAGTTGAATATCGTTTTGTTTAAGATTTTTCCCCCGTATTTCGACCTCTTGACCCAAAACTTCATTTTCTTCTTGCAGGTTGCTATTGATCCGTCGTAAGCGCCAGGTAAAAAATGGGAGGCTGAGGATGAGAACTATGGACAGATTCAGTAAACGGTTGAGGGCTCTTTTATTAAGAATTTGATTGATGGTGTCGATTCGGATATCCGCACCGATAACGTATAGATTTCCCTGCTGATTTTTCATGGGAATAAAGATACTTCGAAATCTCCCCCATTTGTCGGTGTATTCGGCAAACTCTTTTGTGTGCGTTCGGAAAACATTTTTCAGCGTATCGCTTGCATCGTCATAATTGTCAAAATATCGGGTAAGATTAATTCCGCTTTTGCGCTCTTCGTCGGTAGCACTGGACGACGTAAAATAAATCTTGCCGTTTTTTTGGATCATGGTATAGACATAAACGACTTTCATCCCTTTGGCAAAGAGGCTTAACCTTTCCATGTTGCGTTCATCTTCGCTTTTGGAAATAGAAGATGCATCAATCGCACGTTCATAAAAATCGGGAGATAAAACCAAAGACGCTCCTTCTGCCGAAGCGAGAAGCTTTTCGTCGATTTGTCGATACAGTTCGATTTTGTTTTGTTGGTATTCATAGTAATTAAAAATAGCTACTGCAAGTGTAAAAAGGACAAAAGTCATAATAAGAAAAAGGGTGTTTGATCGTAGTCGTTTCATCTAAACCTCACAAAAATCTCTGAACATGAACTATAAATTATTTGAATAATAGAATTCTACCCTATTTTGGTGTATTAAGCTTTGTTATTAAAGCGGTAAATCTCCCCTATACGGAGTATCCTCGGCTGAAAAGTAAACATATTTGTGTCGGTCAATTTTTCGAACCACTCGATTGGCTCATCCACCGATTCATCGGAGAGTTTAAATGTTCCGTAATGGATCGGAATGAGTGTTTTTGCTCCCAAATCATCTGCCGCTTGAAGTGCCTCTGGGGGGCTGGTATGAACCAGCTTCATAATCTCTTCAGGTCGATAAGCACCGATGGGTAAAAATGCTTCGTCAATCGAAAATTTCTCTGCAATTTCTTTAAAATGTTCCCCATACGCAGTGTCTCCACTATGATAAAGGGTATGATGAGCATCTTGAATCACATATCCCCCCCACAGTGCTTTGTTCATGTCCAAATAGTTACGATTGCTCCAATGCAGACTCGGTACAAAAGTGATAAATAACCCCCCTATCATCACCGATTCCCACCACTCCATCTCAAAGCACCGCTCACGTTCTATATGCTCTTTGAGATAACGCCAAAATCCTGAGGGTGCGACGATAATTGTTTGCGGATTTTGTTTGAGTAAAAAGAGGATGGATGGTTTGTCGTAGTGATCATAATGGGCATGGGTGATGAGGATTATGTCGGCTGATAATTGCTCTTTAGGAATAGGAAGGGGACTATAACG
>JAQTOQ010000203.1 GCA_028713245.1 Sulfuricurvum sp.
CAGCCTTTTGCTCACAAAAGAGATTGATGTTACTCGTGATGACACGGTGACATTTACCGATATGCCGCATGATAAAGTCGTCTATATTGTAGAGAGCGGTTCTGCAGATGCGGGTTTCATCCGAACCGGAGTACTGGAGAAAATGGCAAAAGAGGGAAAAATAAATCTAGAAGATTTTAAAATCATTAATCCTCAAAAAACCAAAGGATTTCCGCAGGCACTCTCTACTCGACTCTTCCCTGAATGGCCGTTTGTGGCGTTCAAAGAGACAAATCCGGACTTGGCAAATCAGGTAGCGGTTGCATTGCTCTCTCTTCCTAGAGGCTCTGAAATACCCAAAACAGCAGGGTACTACGGCTGGAATATTCCACTTGCGTACGAAGGGATACGTGAACTTATGGAGGATATGAGAGTTACCCCTTTCGATAAAGATCCTGAATTCACGGTGAGCGATGTACTCCGAAAATATGCATTGATGATTATTATCTCTTTAGGCGCTATGATAGCAATATTGCTCTTTTTAGCATATCGATTACGAAAACTGACCATTACGCTCAAACAAGAATCGCTAGAGTTGGAAAATCAGATAGCTATTCGCGAAGAGGCACAAAAATATCTCAGACGGATTGCCAATGTTTTTCATAATTCACGTGAAGGGATTATCATCACCGATGCAACCAAGATTATTATTGATGTCAATGAAGCTTTTTGTGTACTAACGGGTTACTCAAAAGAAGACGTTATCGGTCAAAAACCGTTGATTTTACGTTCCGGACGACACAGCCCGTTTTTTTATGCACAAATGGATCAGGCACTTGAGCGTGATGGGTCTTGGCGCGGTGAGATTTGGAATAAGAAAAAAAATGGACAGGAATACGCCGAGTTTTTACGTATTGATGTTGTACGTGATACAAAAGGTAATATTGAAAACTATATCGGTATTTTCAGTGATATTACAGAACACAAGCAGCAAGAAGAACACCTTCACAAACTGGTCAATTATGATCCTCTGACCAATCTTCCTAATCGCCATATGTATATGACATTGGCGGAGCAGATGCTCGCTTTTTCCAAACGCAAGGGGGCTAAAGCCATCGTAGCATTTTTAGATTTAGACGGATTCAAACAGGTTAATGACGGTTATGGTCATGCCATGGGCGATCGAATTTTACAAAAAGCGGGAGAACGCTTGTCTCAGCAGTTACGACAGAGTGATATTATTGCCCGTATCGGAGGGGATGAGTTTGTCATTCTCATGAATGATATTAATAACGAAGATGCTCATGAATTATTGATGCGTATTCTTGACGCTTTGAAAGAGCCGATTGAGGTTGAAGGTATTACGATCAGTATAGGTGTTAGCATTGGAGCAACATTATTTCCGGATGATTGTGAGGAAATCGATATTCTTCTTCGCCACGCCGATGCGGCCATGTACCGTTCCAAAGAGATGGGACGCAATCGTATCACTTATTATAATGAGGAAGATTTTAAGCTCACTCTTCAAAAGTTGAAATAGATGGATAAAACCATGCTATAATCGCCTTCCTAAAAAGACAGGAAGGGTTCTTGTGCCGTTTTCACTCATCGATTCTGCCCGTCATATCGTATTGATCGTACATAAAAATCCTGATGCGGATTCATTTGGTTCGGCATCCGCATTTTATTCTTATCTACTTCGTACACATAATAAAATCACCCTTTTTTGCGCCACTTCCGAGGTCAATCCCAACCTCGCTTTTCTGCCGTGGTTTGATAAACTTACCAATCGCTTTCCTGAAGATGCGGATTGTATGATTAGTTTCGATTGCGGCAGTTACGGTCGTCTTGGAGTTGAAAAAGAGCTGCCCTTAATAAATGTGGATCATCATGCCAGTAACGATTTTTTCGGTACACATAATATTATCAATACATCCGCAATCAGTACGACCGAAGTAGTTTATGATTTTTTTGTTGCCAACAGTATAAAAATCAATGGTAAAATGGCACTTTCGCTTTACGCGGGACTGATGGATGATTCAAAATGTTTTAGCGCGTCCCAGTGCACTGCCAAAACCTTTGCGACGGCGCAAGCTCTTATCGAACTTGGGGCGGAGCACGCATTGTGCACAGAGTGGCTGTTCCATCGCCGTTCGCTTGCATCGCTTCGGATACGAGGGGCACTTTTAAAACAGATGAAGCTGTTAGCGGATGGGCGTTTGGCTGTTTTTGAAGTTTCCCTCTCTCTTTTGGAAGAGACAGGAGCTGGAATGCTTGAATGCAAAAGAGTTTTGGAAGACGCATTAGAAATGCACTCGGTTCAGGCTGCAATCATGCAAATTGAACATCCTCGAGGAGGCGCCAAGCTCTCAATGCGCACCGATGGAACGATCGATGCTTCGAAAATTATGGGTTCTTTTGGCGGTGGCGGACACGTGCATCGGGCTGGAACACATTTAAAACAGGAAAATTTTACAGAGTTCGTAGAGACTATAATGATGATGATAAAAAAGGAGTTTGAGTGAGTAGAGGACGAAACGGTTCAGGAATAATTGGATGGATATTGGTGGTTTTAGTATTAGGAGCCGTTGGATTTATGGGTTTTTCACCGAAGTTTGAGCGCCAAGCTCCAGAAGTGACTATTTCACAGGATGGCTATTGGAATTTTAGA
>JAQTOQ010000058.1 GCA_028713245.1 Sulfuricurvum sp.
GCATTGTCGGATAAGCTCAAAACGAATGATTCTGCATTTAATGAGCTATATTATAACGCCAAGGTGATGTATGGGTAATTCATCGGCAGCGAAAGAGTGGTTGTCTTGTGCGCTTAAAAAAATAAGTAATTTTACCTTCCCCTAAACCACCGTTTGCTACAATTCCACCATTAATTCATGGGCATAATACCCAATCAAAGGAACTGCATGAAGCGTGCACTGCTTAGCGTAAGCGACAAAAGTAACATTGTAGAATTTGCCAAATCTCTGATCGGTTTGGATTATGAGATTGTCTCTACGGGCGGGACGTTTAAAATGTTGCGCGAGGCTGGAGTAGACGCTATTGAAATCGATGATGTTACGGGATTTCCTGAGATGTTTGACGGTCGTGTTAAAACGCTTAATCCGTACATCCATGGCGGTATCTTGTTCCGTCGCGATTTGGATGCTCATGTGAACACAGCTATGGAGTACGGAATCGTAGAGATCGATTTGGTATGTGTCAATCTTTATCCGTTTAAGGCAACCATTGAACGCACAGATGATTTTGAAGAAATCATTGAAAACATCGACATTGGTGGCCCTGCGATGGTGCGTTCTGCGGCTAAAAACTTTACCGATGTTCATATCATTACTGACCCAAGTGACTATTCGGTACTATTGAATGTAATCCAAAATGATGAAGATACCATAGAATTCCGCCGTTCTTTAATGATCAAAGCATATGAACACACTGCTGCATATGACAGCATGATTGCCAACTACATGAACAAACGTTTCAACAACGGCATGGGCGAGAAGCAGTTTATCGTCGGAAATAAAGTTATGGACACTCGTTATGGTGAAAACCCGCACCAAAAGGGTGGGCTGTATGAGTTTGATACGTTTTTTAGCAAAAACTTCAAAACCGTTAAGGGTGAAGCGAGTTTCAATAACTTGACCGATATTAGCGGTGCGGTAAAAATCGCAGCGGCATTTGGGGATGAAAATGCGATTTGTATTGCCAAGCACGGTAATCCATGCGGATTCGCGATTCGTGACAATTTAATGGACGCGTACACGGAAGCACTCAAATGTGATCCGATTTCAGCTTTTGGCGGAGTGGTCGCAGTAAATGGTGTTGTGACCAAAGAGTTGGCGATGAAAATGAATGAAATGTTTTTGGAAGTGATTATTGCCGGGCGTATCGACGATGAAGCACGCGCAGTGTTTGAGCCGAAAAAACGTCTCAAGCTGTTTGAATACGGCAGTGATCGTATCTTATTGAGCCGCGATGCAACCGATTTCAAACACATTGATGGTGGCTTCGTATTTCAAGACGCGGACCGCGTAAGGGATGATGAGGTCAAGAATGCGAAATTGGTGACAACGCACACTGCAAGCGCTAATGAGCTTAAAGATGCAGAAATCGCATACAAAGTGGCATCGTTGACTAAGTCAAACTGTGTTGTGTATGTAAAAAATGCGGCGATGGTAGCTGTGGGCATGGGGATGACATCACGTGTGGATGCAGCACGATGTGCGCTTAAAAAAGCAGAAGAAATGGGGCTGGATGTGAGCGGTGCGGCATTGGCATCTGAAGCATTTTTCCCATTTCGAGATTCGATCGATGCGGCTGCGGGTGCGGGTGTTAAAACCGTTATTCAGCCGGGTGGTTCAGTACGTGATGAAGAAGTTATTGCTGCAGCCAATGAATATGGTATTGCATTGTACTTAACGGGTGTTCGTCACTTTTTACACTAACAGTTCTTGCGCCTCTTTGGCGCAACCTTCAATCTTCTTCCTTTCCCAATTTTACGCGCTTCATTTTTAAACTTGATTGATTTTGACTCAACTATTGTGCTATACTTTTGATAAATAAAGTAACAGTAGTTTAAATAGGATTAATTATGTCAAAAAGTTTGTATACAACACTCGAAATTGCTGCAGGTGCAAGCGAAGCAGAGATCAAAAAAGCGTACCGGAAGCTCGCACGTCAGTATCACCCCGATGTGAATAAAGACCCTAAAGCGGAAGAAAAGTTCAAAGAGATCAATGCGGCATACGAAGTACTAAGCGATAAAGAGAAACGTGCCAAGTATGATCAGTATGGGGATTCGATGTTCGGCGGACAAAATTTCCATGATTTTTCACGTGCTCAAGGTGGAAATGTCGATTTAGATGAAATTTTACGTAATATGTTTTCCCAAGGCGGCGGCGGTTTCGGTGGCGGAGGATTTGGAGGAGGTGGGTTTGGCGGTTTCGGCGGCGGATTTGGCCAAACAGTGAATCTTGATATTGATGCTAATGTTACGGTCCCTTTTAGTGTTGCTGTGTTGGGTGGAAAACACACGATTAACTTAAGCGGGGAGAGTTTTGACATCAAAATTCCTGCGGGGATCAAAAGCGGTGAAAAATTACGTGTTCGCGGTAAAGGAAAACGTCATGGCTCGCAGATTGGAGATTTGTATTTACGAATCGACATCTCTCCTAATCCTGAATATGAGAGAGAAGGGGATACGTTGGTGAAAACGTTTAATGTCCCTCTCTATGCGGCACTGTTCGGTGGAAAAGTGAGCGTTCAAACGTTAGAAAAAGAGGTAACACTCAAAGTGCCAGAAAACACCAAAAACGGTCAACGTTTCCGCCTCAAAGAGATGGGTGTTGTGAATCGACAATCGGGAGCCAGAGGTGATTTGTATCTGAAAGCCAATATTGTACTGCCAAGCGTTGCCAGTATCGATGCCCAGTTAGTAGAGCAAATGAAAAAAGCCCTTCCTCAAGGAGATTAAAGCATGCACCATTTTGATGAACCGGTCTATATGATCAGTATCGTGGCCAAAATCCTTGAAATTCATCCTCAGACACTTCGTCAGTATGAGCGTGAAAATTTGATATCTCCCTCTCGCTCAGATGGACGTATCCGTTTGTACTCTCAGCGAGACATTGAAAAGATCAAAACGATTTTACGTCTTACGCGAGAATTGGGTGTTAACCTCGCAGGTGTTGATGTTGTTATGCGTCTTAAAATTAAAATGGAGATGATGGAGCTAGAGCTCATGGACCTTCGCACAGAGCTTGAGCGGGTACGTAATAGCTCTAGCGTTCCGCTTGCCAAGTCTTTGGTGGCAACGCGAAGTGTGTATGAAATGGTTATTTTTGAAGACGATTTTTTAAAGAAGTGAGTACCTTCACTCTTCCTGAACTCCCCAAGTGCTGGAGCAGTGTTCTTGGAGAAAAATTTGTCCAATCTACCCTTAGTGAAATAACAAGCTTTTTAGCGCTTGAAATAAAAGACCACACCCTTTTCCCTCCCACATCTGAAATCTTTAATGCCTTTTCTTTGACCTCTTTTGATACACTTAAAGTCGTTATTTTGGGCCAAGATCCCTATCATGGATCAGGGCAGGCACATGGATTAGCCTTTTCTGTCAGAGAAGGTGTTCTTCCTCCCCCCTCCCTAAAAAATATTTTTAAAGAGCTATGCGATGACGTCGGGTGTTCCTATCCAAAAAGTGGAGATTTAAGCGGTTGGGCGAAGCAAGGCATCTTATTGCTTAACACTTTATTGAGCGTTCGAGCAGCGGAACCATTGTCACATAAAAATCATGGATGGGAAGAATTTACAGATGAAGTGATTCGTGTTATCAGCGGAAGAAAAGAACATGTGGTATTTGTTCTCTGGGGGGCCTCTGCACAGAATAAAGCAGTATTGATTGATAAACAAAAGCATCTGATCTTATATGCTCCGCATCCGTCACCTCTTTCATCTCATCGAGGTTTTTTCGGCTCGAATCCATTTAGCACAACAAACAGATATTTACTTGGGGAGGGGCTTACCCCGATTGATTGGTGTGCACTTTAGCGAATAGTTATTTTTGCACTGATTGGTAAGTGATCCGAATACCCCTCACCTAAATGATGTTTTGGATAGTTGCGAGACTGCTGCCAACGATACATTTTTCCCTTGTAAAAGAGATAAGGCGCTTCGAATTTTGTAAAACTTCCTCGTATGTATTCCAAACCTTTTCCATCCGCAAGTGCCGGTGAGATGATGATATTATCTAGCCCCTCTTTGAATTGTTTAAACTGATGGCTCCATCGCTGATCTTGGGGAAGTTCGTACCACAGATTATAAAGGAAGTCATTGTTGAATTGCATTGAAGTATAAGTGATAGGGTTTTGGTCGTTGTCGATGGTTTTTAGAATATGATTGATCCCCGTAATTCCCTCAGTGTCGTTGTGTTTTCGGTTGCGGACAAAGGTGCGGTACTCTTCATAATGGGAGTTAAAATCGCCGATGAGAATATACGGCTCATTCGCACCCAGCTCTTCGAGCCGCTTTTTAAGTACTTTGGCACATTGTACCCGCATGCTCTCGGGACCGCTTTTGGATTTCCAATGATTGACGAATACACGTAGGGGCTTGCCATTGATGTCGAGATTGACTTCTAAAATGTCTCGAAATTCTCTACTGCTACTGACTGGACGGCTAAGGGCACTTATAATGGGATAACGGCTAAGCAGTGCAACGGCAACGGTCGTATTTTTACTACGCGCAAATGCATAGTGGGGATAATAAAGCCCCTGTCGGTTTATTTCGGCTTTGAGGTCTTTGAGGGCTGTTTCGGATTCGATTTCTTGAAGCCCGATGATGTCAGCTCTGATATCATGGATGACTTGTGCGGTATTGCGTAACTTGGTACGGTACATGGCATCATTCCACCCCCATGAGGTATTGGGAATGTACTCTTCATATTCGGTTCCATCGTCGTTCATATCAAACAGGTTTTCGACATTATACGTAGCTATTTTCACTTCAGTTCCCCCCAAGAGTGTGAGTATGGCAATAAGTGCCACAAGAAACTTCATCCATTGATACCATTGAGGCGCAGAAGATGTTTCGTCTCACATTCACGTCCCATCATCTCAGTAAACAGTTCTTGCATGCTCTGAGAACCACCTTTTGCTAAAACAATTTCTTTGTAATTTTGTGCGAGTTGTGAGCCAAAAATTCCCTCATCGACAATCGCATAATAGGCGTCGGCGCTAAGGACTTCCGCCCATTTATAGCTGTAATACCCTGCACTGTAGCCACCGCTGAAGATATGGGAAAATCCGTTTTGAAATTTATTGTAGGCAGGGGGTTTAATTAGTGCTGTTTTCTCTCGAATTGAATTTAAAAGGGTTTGAATTTCTTCGCCTTGATAGAGTTTGGAGTGGAGGGTGAGATCAAAGAGGGAGAACTCAAGCTGGCGCAACATAAATAGGGCACTTTGGAAATTTTTGGCACGGATGAGTTTGGCAATCATCTCATCACTCAAAACCTCTTTTGTCTCATGGTGTTTGGCAAAAAGTTTGAGTACTTTTGGCTCGTAAGCGAAGTTTTCAAGAAACTGGGATGGGAACTCTACGGCATCCCATTCTACACCATTGACACCGCTGACACCGTGCTCTCGCACACGGCTTAGGATGTGATGCAGTGTGTGTCCCATTTCATGAAACAGTGTTACGACATCGTCATGACGAAGCAATGAGGGTGACGTTTGGGAGGAGGGTGGAAAATTACACACCACAAAGGCACTTGAGAGGTGTGTGCATCCAACTGCATCTTCACAATGGGTATGAAAATTGTGCATCCATGCCCCGCCGCGCTTGTCTTTGCGTGCCTCTAAATCAAAATAGATGCGAGCACGCAGTAGATCGTCGTCATAGACATCGTAAGCGCTGGCTTTTTCATCCCACAGTACAGCACCCACTTTTTCAAACCGTATACCGAACATCTGCTTTAAAAATTCAAACATTCCTTTGATAACGCTATTTTGCTCAAAATAAGGACGGTATTCTTCTTCATCGATGTCGTATTGTGCTTTTTTGAGGATTTCCCCATAGTAGGCTGAATCATAGCTTTGCAGATCGATCCCTTTTGCAATTGCACGCAGTTCAGAAAGTTCTTGCTTCGCTTGTGACTGTGAGGTTTCAACAAGTTCATTTAAAAAGGTTAGTACAGTTTGGGTTGAGGGTGCCATTTTAGAAGCAAGTGAATATTCAGTGTAGCTCTCGTAACCCAAAAGATGTGACATCTCTTGACGTAGTTTCATGAGCTCATCAATGATGGCTGCGTTTTGAGGAGCACGGGTGGTATAGGCTTTGTAGAGGTCTTCACGAATTTCTCGATTGGGACCGTAGGTCATGTAGGTAATATACGAGGGCATTTGTAACGTAAATTTATATTTTGTGACTCCTTCATCTTCAAAGCGGGCATCTTCTAAGTCACCTTCTGGAATTCCTAAAATATCGGCTTCATTTATAATAACTTTTTCATAAGCATTGGTAGCATCCAAAACATTTTGAGAAAATTCATTCGTGAGTGCACTTTTGCGTAAGTTAATCTCTGAGAGTCTTTGTTTACTTACCTCATCCAAATGGGCACCTGAAAGCTCAAAGCTCAGAATATTAAGATCTAGGATCCGTTGCTGCTCAATATTAAGTGCGTTGTATTCGTTGGCTTTAATCTGCTTAAATGCATCATAGATAGCAAGATTTTGACCGATAAAGTTTGAGTAATCCGTCAATATTGGCAATGCATCCGCATAAATTTTTTGCGTCTTCTCAGTATTTTTGACCGCATTGATATGGGATAATGGCGTAAACAGAAGCTCCATCTCTTCTTCCATAAAATCAAACGGTCTTATAAAATTGACGTAAGTTTTGTTAGGAATGGCTAACAAAGTTTCAATTGTTTTATGATTATTTTTTATCAAAGCTTCGAGATCGGTGATAAAAGTCTCTAAATTAAGGGTAAAATCGGCAAATGGGTTCATACTTTCTCCTATAAAAATGTTATTGTAGTAAAGTGTAGGAAAATTTACCCTATAATTTTGCAATTTGTTATACTAAAAAGGTTTTATCATCATGAGTTCGACAATTAAATTATTACTGCGTTATATCTTTGTCGGGGCACTTTCCCTTTTACCCCTCATCATGGTGTTGATGGTAGTTAATTATCTGGAAGGATTAGGAGTAAGCGCTTATCTTTCATTGCATGATTACACCAACTCTTTTGAAATTACTATTGCTCTAATGGCAGCAGTTGTTGGTTTGTTCGCTGTTTTGGGGTATTCCATTGAGAAATACGGGCGTTCTGTTTTTGTAGCAGTCATTGATAGTGCCTTTGAAAAAATTCCTGCGATTCGCTCGGTTTATTCAGTTTCTAAAAAATTAGCGGCTATGCTCTCAGGCGGTGAAGACGGGACGAAAAAAGAGGTTGTTTTGGTGGAATATCCGAAAGAAAACTTGTGGGTACCAGCCTATTTACTCAATCGTCATAAAAATATTTGCGTACTTTTTATCCCAACATCACCCAACCCGACAAGTGGTTATACGGTACTCGTAGATGAGTCCTTGACCAAAAAAACGACACTTACCCTCCAGGAAGCATCGTCATTTATTATCAGTATGGGTGCGGATTTTCCTCGTAAAGAAGAGATTGTAGGATTGATCCCTAGAACGAATTAATCAAACTCATCATACTTAGGCTCCAATACTCCGAACGTATTCATGAGTTGTTGAGAATACATAGGAGCCTCACGGAAGAGGCGCTCAAGCGCTTTTAGCCCAAGCTCGTAGTTCAAGGATGAATCGATGATGACGTACGAGATGTAAATAGTGTTTTCGTTGATTGAAAACTGTAATCGATCAAATTTATCGTTTTCACTGAGCAAAAAATCATACAATGATTGAATGTTATTTTGGGGAATACGTCCTAATGCGCAATCGGAAATAATGACGCCGTTATCATAGTAGTTAATATCAATCTTGACAGTATCAACATCAAATTTCCAATTACGTTGGCTTCGTCTGGAGAGAGGAACGTTAAGCTCAAGAGCGCCTAGAATTTTCTCGATGAGTTCAACCACTCCTGTTGGTTTGTATCCCTCGCGTCTGCGCTTTGCTACATCGAGTTTTACTCCACATTGCGGGCAATAATCGTTGAGTATCAACTCTTCTTGAATCATATTTTTACATGAATTGCAGCGGATGATTGCATTATGGTCTAGTGCACGAAATTTTTCAAGTACTTCAGTGAGATAGGTATAGGGAAGGGCGAATCCTAGATTATTGGAGTTTTGGATGATAAATGTATTGACTCCAACTATTTCTCTTTTTTCATTAAGCAGGGGTCCCCCGCTGTTTCCCGGATTGATTGCGGCGTCAAACTGAATATACTCAATTTCTCCTTGCAATCGAGATGCTTTGGAAACGATCCCCTCAGTGGTGGAATAGTTTAGACCGTACGGATGACCAATAGCGATAACTACATCCCCATCTTGAACGCTCGAAGTGCAAAGGCGCAAAGGATGGTTGGTGGTCATTTTGGTCGGAGGACGGATAAATGCCAAATCGTATGAAGCGTCATCATATACAACACTCCCTATACAGCGCGGTAAATGCTTGGCACTGACAATGACCTCTTTTAGTCCTCCGACTACGTGAGAATTAGTAACAATTAAATCTCCAAGGAGAAAACCACTTCCTGTTCCATAAGGGGTGGAGATTTGTATGATGTTTTCCATTGCATGATCGAGTATTTTTTGGGTAGTTAAACTCATTTTATACTTCCAAAAAATCTAAATTTTTGATTTGTTGATAAAAGCTTTGGCTAAAGCTGTCTAAATCGGCATAGTTGAGTTGATCACTAAAGTTTTTGAGTCCTTTATAGCGATTTTGATAGGGGATGATTGCCGATTGGATGCATTCATGAATACGTCCTTTGTCAAACTGATTAGTATCTGGAGTATACAGTCGGAGTTCTCCCGCATCGGCAAAGAAGTCCGAAGCATACACTTGCACGTGCAAGTGCATGAGAGTTCGTAGTGTTGGGTGGAGGCCATAGTTGTATAATATATACAAAGCAGCGTATCGATAAATCGCCCCTATGACATAACTGGAATGGTTGCTTTTGTACCATTTTACTTTAGCAAGTGATTCATCGATAAAGGACACTATGTCTTCGTGCATCGCTTGGTCAAACGGGGAGAAGGTATATTCTCCTCGATAAATTTGTGTTGAAAAATGTGCAATATCCATTGTTTCCAATTCGGATAAAAAGTTTTGTAAATCAGTATTTTTGTCTTCCGTTAATTTTTCATCATCCGTAAAATAACTGCCGACTTTTTCCGCGATATCTTTGGCCATTTTTTTGCGCGGGATGAGCAAATAATCAATTTGCAGCAGTAAGGAAAGGTAGCTAAAAGAGACCATGCCAGTATTGTCATTGGCTAAAAGCCCTTGCAGACTTTTTTTGGTTTGATCAATCCATGTGAGCATCCAGCCATGCAAACGTGCATACTCTTCAGGCTTGAGATATTGTATGTTATCATTCTCAAGCAACACTATATCTGCAAATTCACCTGCTATCATCTCTTTTTCAAAATCGGCGTTCAATGCAATTTCACGAAGTGGAAAAAATATTTTATGGGGCGTTATGGAGGCATTATCGAGATGTAGTTTGAGCGTTAAAATACCATCCATATCGGAAAATCTTGCATAGGTGAGTTGAAAATTCCGCTCCAAGAAACGTCTTTTTATGGAAACATGAAGCTGTGAAACAGGTGCAATTAAAGCAGTAGCCTTGAGGAAATCTTCTGTAACAACTCCTCGGATAATGGCATATCCTTGTAAAAGTTCAAAGGTGATTTTATCGCCATAAACGGTATAAGTAAGATGTTTTGTATTTCCAATGTGCGTTAACGAAGAGAGAAAAAGATCATATCCCTTGAGACGATCTCCGCGTATAAAAGCATCCGATGCTTTTTCAAAAAGTTCATGCTCGTCAGGATTTGGAAGCGAATGAACGCTTCGACCATAATGCGGTACATTGGGAACTACGGTTGGATAGATCCAGTCATGTAGAGAAGAGAAAAATTTCACACCGTTCCTTTAGCAAAAATTATAATGGATTAAGTGTAATCAAAGCAACCTTAAAGCGACAATAAAGTACAATACCTACAATATCATGAGGGGGTTGTATGGGTTATAAGCGTGTATTAGTGAAGTTCTCCGGCGAAGCATTGGCGGGTGAAAACGGTTATGGAATCGATACAAAAATCCTCAAATTCATTGCCACTGAAATCAAAACTCTTATCGATGCGGGCATCGAAGTAGGGATTGTTATTGGTGCGGGAAAT
>JAQTOQ010000059.1 GCA_028713245.1 Sulfuricurvum sp.
CCCAGGATCGATACTGCCACTACGAGTTCCCATCATTAATCCATCTAACGGGGTCATCCCCATAGAGGTATCGATGCTTTTTCCCTTCTCAATAGCGCAGGCACTGACGCCATTTCCAATATGTAAAGTGATGAAATTGAGTTGGCTTAACGGTTCGTTGAGTAAAAGTGCCGCTTGGGTACTGACGTACGAATGAGACGTACCGTGAAAACCGTAACGTCGTATATGATAGGTTTCATATAATCGATTGGGGAGGGCATAACGGTACGCATAGTCTGGCATAGTATGATGAAAAGCGGTGTCAAGTACAGCTATATGTACAGCATTTGGGGCAATACTGCGCGCTGCATAGAATCCTTCAAGATTTGCAGGATTATGAAGGGGTGCTAATGAAGTAAGCTCTTTTATCTCCTCAATTACGATATCATCAATGAGAATGGGTACCGTAAAACGCTCTCCTCCATGGACTATTCTATGTCCAAAAGCAGTGACGTGTGTAATATCAATATTATGTACTTGGAGCTGTTTTTTCATTATTTCAAACCCCTCATGATGGTTTGAAATCTCTTCAATGAGTCCGTGGTCAATCACGTTTAGGGTATTAGCATCGTATAAACTGTATTTGATCGAAGAGCTGCCTGCATTAATGATTAAAATACTCATAAGCCCTCACCTTGTGCTTGTATCGCTGTGATGAGTATGGTATTGACGATATCAGGTATTTCACAACCTCGACTGAGATCATTGACTGGTTTCTTAAGTCCTTGTAAAATGGGACCGATAGCAATAGCGCCTGATGAACGTTGTACCGCTTTATAGGTGTTATTCCCCGTATTAAGATCTGGAAAAATAAAGATAGTCGCTTGTCCAGCCACCTTACTGTCTGGTAATTTTATACGTGCGACATCAGGATCGATTGCCGCGTCATACTGAATGGGCCCCTCTATGAGAATTTCAGGGTGGCGTTCTTTTACAATCTTCGTTGCCGTACGTACTTTTTCAACATCATCCCCTTTGCCCGAACTTCCTGTCGAATAGGAGAGCATCGCGATACGTGGTTCGATGCCAAAGAAGCGGGCGCTTTGTGCTGAAGCAATGGCGATTTCAGCCAGTTGAGATGCCGTAGGGTCTTGATTAACCGCACAATCTGAATAAACGAGTACTTTTGTATCCATACACATAAAAAAGAGACTCGACACCAAAGAGATGCCAGGAGTTGTTTTAATAATCTGTAAAGCGGGGAGAATGGTGTCTTGCGTGGTGTGCGTAGCGCCAGATACCATACCATCAGCATCGCCATTATGGACCATCATAGTCGCAAAATAGGTACGGCGGGTCATAGCATCAATCGCCGTATTCATACTAAGCCCCTTATGTTGACGCATTGCGAAGAAGTCTTCTGTGTAACGCTGCATCAGAGGTGATCGATTAGGATCGATAATAGTGGCTTTGGATATATCAAGACCCAAAGTACTGGCTTGATGCAAAATTTTATCAGCTTCTCCCAGAAAAATAAGATCGACAACATCACGACGCAACAAAATTTCAGCTGCACGTAAAATTCGTTCATCACCGCTCTCTGGGAGGACAATCCGTTTACGTATCTGACGAGCGCGCTGAAAAAGTCTGTATTCAAACATAGCAGGTGTCGTTATATCACTGTGAGCTGTACGTATACGTTCTTGCAGGATTTCGCCATCGATAGCATTCATAAATTCACCCATAGCAAGGGCAATTTTACGATCCTGTTTTGGGCGAAGAGCAGGGGATATACCATCGATTAGTACTGTACTACTATACGTATCGCTATCGATACATAAAATAGGGATGTTTAATGTATCAATACCACGAATAAGTTTTAAGAAAATTTCAGAGGGAGTCAGAGCTCCAGTTAGCACGATCCCGGCTACTGAAGGAAAATCTTTTGCATAATTTGCATACAACACGGTTAATATAACATCGAGTCGATCCCCTGGAACGATGATCAGATCACCCTCTTCAAGGCGGGTTAAAACATGTTCAACATTCATGGCCAAAATTTTCGGACGCCGTATGATACGATCCAGTTCTTTTTGCTCTCCAAACAGTTGTTGGCATCCTAAAGAATGTTTCACTTCCCCCACACTCAAACGATTCAATTCATCAATTTCGTGCATAAAAAATGTGGGAACCGCCTGGTCTTGATATTCACGTATAAATGTGTGATAATTTTTTTCATCCAAACGATTGACAAAAACAGCGATATGCTCCACGCTCTGTTTTTCAGAGAAACTTTTTCCAAACTAACCTCATGATAAAGATGCTCATAGGGCTTATCTTTCCCGCTGATGACACTGACGTAGGGAGCTTGTAGATTTTTAGCGATGATATGATTGAAATTATAGGAGAGTGTTTGCGCAAACGAAGCCTGATCCAGCCCTTGTATCAAGATAAAATCATACCGCGACTCCAATTTGTGATACTGCTCAAGCAAACGTTCGATAATCACATTTTCCTGTCCCGTAGAAAGTAAAGCCTCTACTTCAGTAAGTTCTAGACCATAGCAATGATCAATTTCTTGATCCAGATTGAAGTGTTGAAGCATAAAGTCTATGTCGTTATCCGTAATCGAAGAATCCGTAATAATAGGTTTAAAAAAAGCAAGTTTATTAACACGGCTCTTGAGAAGTTCCGCAATGCCCATCGAAACGATTAAAGATCCCGCATTAGGCTCTAACGAAGCGATATATAGATTTTTTAAACTCATTGCAATGTTCCTTTTCTATCAATTTTATAAGCTCAATGAGCCAATAGCGTATCTGCTCAAATCATTGAGTGCATTAATCCCAGGAAGATCATAAAGTAATGAGGTGCCAACTCCTCCCCATAAAACGACGATGGCAGTGATAACGATAAAAATTAAAGAAAACTTTTCTCCACTGAGTGATTCAACAGGCCCGCTCTCTTTAAAATAAAGATGTCCAATCACTTTAAAATAATAATATATTGAGACACACGCTGCTAATGCACCGAAAAATGCGAGTATTGCGTAGCCGGCCTCGATGGCAGATGTAAAAATATAAAACTTTGCTATAAATCCAATTGTCGATGGAAAACCGGCTAAAGAAAGAATGAAGATGGTAAAGGATGCTGCAATAATAGGTCTGCTTTTTGCAAGTCCGTTTAAGTCATCATAATTTATTTGTTTATCACTTCCTTTGCTGATATAACTTAAAACCCCAAAAGCACCTATAGCGCTTAGAAAATAGGCGAAAAGATAAAAAATTATTGCACTTGTTGCACTGTAGGTTGCTTCCCCTATTGAAGCAAAAGCAATCAGTAAATAGCCGCTGTGTACCACAGAAGAAGCTGCCAGCATCTTTTTTACACTATTTTGAGTTACAGCCAAGAGTGAGCCTGCGATCAATGTAACCATTGCCCCGCCTATGATAAGAGGGTCATATAGCGATTCATAAGCTATGAAATTTTGTAAAAATATTCTCAAAATAAAAGCAAAAATTGCGATTTTAAAGACTCCTGCCATATAGGCCGTAATCGGAAATGAAGCCCCCTCGTATACATCTAGTACCCATGCACCAAACGGAACAGCCGCAATCTTAAACATAATGGTTATCATGATAAGCATACTGCCGGCAATGACTAAGAGTTGTGCCTTTAAATTTGTGCTCAAAATGTAGTGTGCAATAACGGCAAGATTGGTACTTTTTACGGACGCGTAAATGAGTACCATTCCCAGTAAATAAAAAGAGGCCGCGAAAGAACCTAGCAGCAGATACTTGAAAAAAGCCTCAGAGGCTCTCAACGAATTCCTGTTAAGTCCAACCAAGATATAAACCGACATTGAGGCGATTTCAAGGGCAATAAAAGCGGTCAAAAGCTCATTGGCCATCGTTAAAATCACCATTCCAAAAAGGGAAAAAAGTAGGAGAACAAAAGATTCATGGGTGAAAAAGCAAGTATTGTCAACAAATGATTTTGCGATCGCCAGAGTCAAAAAACCGCCGAGTAAAAAAAGTGAAATAAAGGTTGCACTAAAAGCATCGTAAACGACCATTGAGTTGAATATATGAGGCAATACCGGAAGAGTAAACGTCTCTCCAATCCCGTTTGCAGAAATCAAAAAAGTGATAAAAAGAGTCCCCAGAGTAATAAAGTAGCCTCTGCTTTTCGTATAGTGAACACTAAATCCAAAGAGCAAGGTAAAGATAGCACTAAAGAGCAAAATTGCGGGAACAGCCAGTGCAATAAATTCATTACTCATGATGGGAAACCTCTTTGTTAGATGCAAAAGTTTTTGCAGTTGGCTCAATGTTTTTTATAAAATAGTTTGGAAAAATCCCCATCGCTAAAATTAACAGGGCCAAAGGAATAAGGGCCATAAGCTCATGAGCTCTCAAGTCTTGAAAATTTTTGGTTCGCTCATTTGTATCTCCATATAACACGGCGCTAATCATTTTAAACATAAAAAGCATAGCAATCAAAACAGTAGTTGCAGCTAAAAACCCTATGTAGATGTTGTACTCAAATGCACCTAAAATAATGAGCACTTCGGCTACAAATCCAGATGTAAGGGGAACTCCCACAATGCTAAGTGCAAAAAAAGCAAAAAAGAGGGCAAACACGGGGGCTACTTTCGCAATCCCGCCAAGAGTATCAATCGTATACGTTTGAACGCGCTCATACATCATCGCCAGCATTAAAAACAACGCCGCAGAAGAGAGGGCATGGGAGATTATAAGATAAGAAGAACCGACAAGCCCATAAATGTCATAAACGAAAAATCCCACTACAATGAGGGAGAGATGGGAAGCGGATGAGAGTGCAAACATTCTTTTTAGGTGTGTTTGATTCATAGCAGAGATTCCAAAAAAGATAAGCCCAAAAAGTCCAATTCCGATAAAATAGGGGGCAAGCTGATGCGAGGTTTTATCGAAAAGAGTAAATAAAAATCTCCATATCGCATAAGCACCGAGCTTTGCCATCAAAGACGACATAACGATTACTATCCCCGTAGGCGCACTTCGGTAGGTATCACTAAGCCATGTATGAAAAGGAAAGATGGGGATTTTGATGGCAAAAGCCATCATGAAACCGCTAAACACCAAGAGAGATTCGATCGTAGTGAGTTTGAGATTTTTGAGATCATCCAGTGCAAAGGAATAGAAACCAAACTGCTCTTTGTAGGAAACCGCGAGGTATAAAATCGCAACAAGCATCATCAACGAGCCAAAAATAGTATAAATATTAAATTTAATGGCAACAAAATTGCTTTTACCATATCCATAAAGACCGATCATAAAAAATATCGGCAGAAGCATAACCTCCCAAAAGAGATAAAAGAGCATTAAGTCAAGCGATAAAGCCGCGCCCATTATCCCGCCCTGAACAAAAAGAAGATGAATCCAGTATCCTTTTTTGTCTCTTTGTTTGTAAAGTCCGATTGCTATTAGCGGCATTAAAAGGGCATTCATCATCACGATACCAAGGGAAACCCCGTCAACGCCGATAGAGTAATTGATACCGTATTGGGAGATCCAGCTATGATTCTCGATAAACTGCATAGAGGCGTTTGGATCAAAATGTACATATAAATATATTGCCATTGAGGCAACACACAGCGTTGAGACCACGTAAATACTTTTCACTGCATTTATAGGCATTTTAACGATAAATAAAAATATAGCAGTAATGAAAGGTAGAAAAATCAATAGACTCATAAAAAAGACCTTAGTGACCAGTATAAATAGACGAAACCAGACACAAGACCGATAAGCATATAAAGAGCATAAAAACGGACATTTCCATTCTCTGCACGGGCAAAAAGATTTCCAACTTTTAAATACACAAGTGCCATGGAATTGATGGTCCCGTCTATAAGCAACTGGCTGATTTTTTTGTCAAAAAAATACGATAATTTCTCCAAAACGGTAACCACTGTTTTGGTATATAACGCATCAATATAAAATTTGTTCGCAATCATCCCATCACTTTTTTCGAACTCTATAGCATCCGTATAGGCGTATTTTTTATAGGTATAAACAATAACTGCAAGGGTAAAGAAGGTATTGAGACTCATCAAAAGCATCTCCTGCGTATGGGGAACAAAGAAGCTCTGGTCTGCAAGATGGAGCCAATGAGAAACACTCAAATTTCCGGAAAATATTTCAGGCACATTGAGCAGACCCGCAAAGATGCAAAGCACTGTTAAAGGTGTCATTGGATACAGCATAGATTTACGGGTTGGCTGTCCTCTTTGTTCACTTTTACTAAAAAAGAGAACAAAAAGCATTCGAAACATATAAAAGGCGGTTAAAAGGGATGTAACAAAAGCAATCGCAAAGATTTCGATATGACCTGCATACAAAGCGCTCATAATTGCATCTTTGGAAAAAAAAGCTGAAAATGGAGGGATGGCGGTTATGGTAAGTGTCGCAATAAGCATCAGAATAAAGAGTCCAGACGCTCGGATTCCTCGAAGTTCTCTAATGTCTTGTTTATGATGATAAGCGACAATAATTGCACCCGCTGCCATGAACAAAAGGGCTTTGAAAAATGCATGGGTAAACATGTGAAAAAGCGCCGTAGAATACGCTCCGACGCCAAGTGCCATAAACATAAATCCCAGCTGACTCATTGTAGAGTAGGCAAGAATTTTTTTAATATCATATTGTCTTGTGGCGATTATCGCCGCAAAGAGGGCGCTGAACGCTCCGACATAGGCGATGAGAAGCAAAATATCAGGCGTCATATTATACAAAGGTGCAAATCGTGCCACCATATACACCCCAGCCGTTACCATCGTAGCGGCATGGATGAGGGCGGAAACAGGAGTTGGTCCTGCCATTGCATCGGGGAGCCATACAAACAGTGGAATCTGAGCTGATTTTCCCATGGCTCCGACAAAGAGTAAAAAAGCAATCAGGGTGAGCCTATGAGAGTCTATAAGCCAAAGACCGAGAAATATGTTGTCAAAACTAAAACCGCCGAGTGGAATCGATAGAAAAAGAAGCATCAGAGCACTTAAAAAACCAAAATCTCCCACACGGTTAACTATAAAAGCTTTATTACCGGCATACGTATTTTTGACATCTTCGTAGTAAAATCCAATAAGTGCGTATGAAACCAGTCCAACACCCTCCCACCCAATAAACATTACAATCGGATTGTCTGCCAAAACCAGCAGGAGCATGAAAAAGACAAAAAGATTAAAATAGGCAAAAAATCGCCCATAACTTTTGTCATTGTTCATATATCCTGTCGCATAGACATGTATTAAAAAGCTCACAGGCGCAACAAATAAAAGCATAAAAGAGCTAAGCGCATCGGCTTTGAGTGTTACTTCAATGAGGAAATCACCAATATTCAACCAGGTGAAAAGATGCGTTACCAGTACTTGTTTCTCAAAATAACTGTAATAACTTACATAAAGGGCAAGAAGTGCACTCAATCCTGACCCCATCAAAGCTAAAAACGTATAAACATACTGTTTGGTTTGGGAATAAAGTACCGTGATTAAAAAAATCAAAAAGGCACTAAGCAGCGGAGCAAAAAGTAAGATCGTCAGAGTACTCATTCTTTACCCCCAAGGATTGTAAATAAATTCACATCTAGTGATGCTCTGTTTCTAAAGAGAACGACAAATAAAGACATAAAAAGAGCTGCTTCAGACGCCGCAATGGCAATAATAATGAGCGACATAACCTGCGCCGAACTGTCTGCCAAATCAGCACTTATCGCAATTAAGGACAAATTTACAGCATTTAAAAGCAATTCAATCGACATGTACATCACGATGATATTTCTTCTACTGATAAGTCCAACAATCCCGATGGAAAAAAGTATGATTGAGAGTATCATGTATCCTTTTAACATTATGCTTCCTTTTTCGAAAGGGTAACAGCGCCAATAAGCGCAACCAGCAAAAGAATCGAGACCAATTCAAAAGGCAGTACCCACTGACTAAAAAGGGTCGCTCCTACGTCCTTAATGGTTCCGAATTTTTCATCGCGCAGGGCATGAACAGCAATATCGCTTCGAAGTATTAAATCAATTAATATCAGAGAAAAAGGGGTGATAATAATGGAAGTTCCAAGAAGCCATCGATTTTTATATTTTTCATCCGGCAAGTTTTCGTCTTTTATATTTAAAAACATTATAATAAACAAAATTAAGGACAAAATTGCCCCTGCATAAATAATAATCTGAACAACAAATAGAAAGGTTGCATTAACCAGTGCAAAAAGTGCGGCGATACTGATGAGGGTCACGATAAAACTAAGGGCAGAATCAATCGGTCTGTGGGCGCTGATCATGACGACAGAACTAATGATACTTATCAGTTCTAAAATCGCAAATAAAATCTCATTTTGCAAGACTGAACTCCTCTTTGGATATGCCTTTTATACTAAGAAGCTTGGCTTTGTCGTAAATGAAATCTTCTCTTTTATCACCAATAACCGAGTACAAACCACTGTCCATCCTAATTGCGTCACACGGACAAGCCTCAACGCAGTAGCCACAGAACACACACTCTAATAAATCGATGTTAAAAATGGCAGGCATCTTTTCATCAACGCCGTCTTCTCTCTCGGTGGCAACGATTTCAATGCATTTTGCAGGACAAGCCGTAGCACACATAAAACAAGCGACACAGGCGATTGAATCATCCGATTTCCTATGAGTGAGCCTGTGCACTCCCCGATATCTGGAGGTAATGTCTGTAGGGAGTTGTTCAGGATAACACAGAGTAGGGATATTGCTTGCATCCCTTAAATTTGCGGTGAAATGTTTGAGCGTTGTCTTCATTCCGCCAAAAATGGCATGCAAATATATTTTTTCTAAAAATGTTCCGCCATGACGTTCTACGACTTTAATTCCCATAATTGACTCCTACAACAATGATGGCCGTAATAAAAATATTAGCCAGCGACAAAGGAAGCAAAATATTCCAGCCAAGTTTTTGCGTTTGATCATATCGAAAACGAGGCAAAGTCCATCGTACCCAGATAAAAAGAAAGTGCAAGAAAAAAAGTTTTATCGTAAAAATAGCTAACTGCAAGAGCATAACGCCAATCGTACTCGCATTTCCGAATCCAAGTGCGTAATAGGATATTACGATGATGCCAAACAGGGTAAAAGAAATAATGATGGTTGTGTAGACTTTTATTTCATTAAGCCCGGGCATGACAAACAAATTGTGATTTTTAATCCATTTTAAAAATAAAAGTGATGTTACCACTGCCAAAGCAATGATAAGCCATAAAACCAACTCAAAATTGTTAATAAGCTCTTGCGTACTTAAATACGGAAGTTGATAACCGCCCAAAAATAGTGTCACTATTAACGCGCCAGAAGCTGCCATGGCAATGTATTCTGCTACAAAAAAGAGACCGAATTTCATTGCTCCATATTCCGTATGGTATCCAGCGACAATTTCGCTTTCACCCTCTGCAGCATCAAATGGGGCACGGTTTGTTTCCGCAAATGCAGTCACAATAAAAATAATAGCGGCTAATGGTTGCAAAATTATTCCCCAAGCAGGGAAAATAAAAAAGCTTTGAGATTGGTATGCTACCATCTCGTTTAAACTTATCGTGCCATAGGTGATGAGCATTGATACAAGAGAGAGTCCCATTGCTACTTCATAGCTTATAACCTGTGCAGTCGCTCTCATTGAGCCTAAAAGTGCGTATTTATTGTGACTCGCCCAACCTCCTAAAATAATACCATAAACACCCAGTCCGGCAAATGCCAAAAACCACAAAACCCCCAGATCAGTCGGCAATGCCTGCATAGTAAAAACCTGCTCATTGATCGTAACATCGTCCGCATAGGGGATGACCATAAAGGTTAAAAACGAACTCATAAAGGCGATAGAAGGGGCCACAAGATAATAGAATTTATTTTTTATGTGAGAGGGCAAAAACTCCTCTTTAAAAACAAGCTTCATCATATCTGCAACCGACTGGACGATTCCCCCAAGTCTTATCCCGCTTATGTTGCATCTATTGGGTCCAAGTCGGTCTTGAATTAGTGCAGCGACACGCCGCTCCATCCATACTAAAATAGGAACCGTTGCAAGCGAGAAGAGCAGGGTGAGGATAAGAGGTAAAAGGATTAAAAATGTACTCATCCGAGA
>JAQTOQ010000060.1 GCA_028713245.1 Sulfuricurvum sp.
CAGGGTGTCCCCTCAATCGCAATATCCCAAGTGATGGATTTTTCTGAACCAATGGGCGATTTTGAATTGGCAAAAAAGGCGATTCGTACTATTGTCGAAAAAATCTTTGCAGGGAACTTCCCGCTTAAAGAGCGCGAGTTTATTAATATCAATGTTCCGTACGATGCAGATGAACTGCAGTTTGCTGTGACGTATGCGGGGTATCGCCACTATGGAAACGATGCCCACTTGCACCGAAACCCTCGTGGTATGGAGTACTATTGGCTAGGACTGCACCCGTTGGATTTTAAACCGCGTGGTAACCGAAGCGGTTTGTGTGATTTTGAAGCCATAGAGCAGGGAATGGTCTCTCTGACCCCGATTAAACTGGACATGAGCGCGTATAAATCAATTAAGCAACTTCAAGAGTGGCTATGAGACACACCCGTACAAAACTTCTTTTTGGGGAAGAAGCTCATGCGAAACTGCAAAATGCCAAAATTCTTTTATTAGGTGTTGGCGGCGTAGGGAGTTTTTGTCTGGATTGTTTGTACCGTTCAGGGGTGAGAGATATTACCATCATCGATTTTGACCGCTACGATGTAACCAATCTGAATCGTCAAATGCACTCAGAATCCCACGAAGGAGAGCTAAAAGTCGAAGCGCTCAAACACCATTATCCCGAGGTCATCGCGATACCGACAAAAATTACCCCTCAGTGGGTAGAAGAGTTTGATTTTGAGCCATACGATCTCATCCTCGATGCTATAGACGATATGTGGGCAAAAATTGCCCTTATTCAAAAATGCTATGCTAAACTCATTTGTTCTGTGGGTTCGGCAAAACGTCTTGACCCCACCAAAATCGAAGTACGCTCGATTTGGAAAACACAAGGAGACCCCTTTGCCTCGAAATTGCGTAATGAATTACGCAAACGCAAGTTTAGTGGTGATTTTGATTGTATCTGCAGCAGTGAACTCCCTCGTATTAAAGAGAAAGGGAGCTTCGTTGCCGTAACGGGATCTTTTGGTTTGGCAATGTGTTCTTTGGCCTTACGAAGGATTGGGCTTTAGCTCTTTGGGAGAAGTTCCAATTGTGCTTTGATGGCATAGCTGTTGGTGTGCAGACGATTAATAGACTCAAGCCCTGCCGTTGTGTATATGGAGACGACGGTTTGAAAATAGTGAGTATGGTTTTCGATATAGGTTATAAGAGGCTGTTCAATAGACGCATCTAGATAAAGTTCGTTGATCATTTGTGTCATATTTTTTCTGAGTTCTTCGTACTTTGTTTGACTTTTTAATGAGGGTTCTTTGATGTACTCAGCTCGAGCTTTATCGAGATTTTTGAACGTTGTTTTCAGGGCATACAAGCCGATTTGATCAAGAGAGAGCTGAAAAACTTTTTCTTGAGTTTCTTCAAATTTACTGTATGTATGCAGTTTTTGAGAATAGAGTGATGCCGTTTGCGCTAAATGTTTACTGTCTTGCTTGTATTGAGAAAGCATCTCCTGTGCATTTTGTGTTTCTATTCCTAAATTTTTATATTTAATCAATGCGGCATCGAGAGCATCGCTATAAGCTTGAAATGAAGAGATTGATTTTTCATCTCCACAACGAATCATTTGACGTACTGAACGTTCCCCGAGGCTAAACAGTTGCACGGGATCTTGGGGTATCGCTTTAGTGGAAGAAATTGTGGTATTTTGACGTACATCGTGGCCATAGTTCGTCCACACCAATCCTGCGGTAGCCAATAATCCGACGGGTATCAGTAGAAGCAGCTTTTTCATTATCTCTCCTGTTGAAATGTTATTGGATGACAATATAGTTTAGATTTATTACAAAAATATTACTAAACTACCCTTTCTTGTAATGCTTATGTTATCAACGCATTTTATACTGCTGTTTATGGAACCACTACACGCACTTTATCATCACTACCTAGATATTTTAGACATCGCTTTTCAGCCGATTGTGGATATACATTCGGGTGAACTCTTTGGCGTTGAGGCCCTTTTACGAGGTACTGATACTCTGGGCTTTGAGTCGATTGAATCATTTTTTGACTGTTTGTTTGAAGACAATACATTGTATACATTTGATTTGGTTCTCCGTGAAAAGGTCATTAAAAAGTTTTGTACGATTCATTCTTACCATGAAATAAAACTTTTTTATAATCTTGATAATCGACTCTTTGGGATGGCCGATTTTTCCAAGGGAAATACGTCACGTATTTTGAAACGCCATGGCTTAGATCACAAAAGTATTGTATTTGAGCTCTCAGAACACAACGAAATAGTCAATATTGATAATTTCACCCGTCTTATGAGCCATTATCGCCATGAAGGATATTGTGTTGCGATTGATGATTTTGGCATTGGTCAGTCAGGCTTTAAAATGCTCTATCACGCTACTCCGAATATTATTAAAATTGATCGATTTTTTCTAACTGATATAGACAGTGATCCTAAAAAAAAGCTGTTGGCACGCAATATGGTGCAACTCTCGACACTCATGGGGTGCCGTGTTATTGCCGAGGGGATAGAGACTGAAGCAGAGTTTTTGGTGTGCAAGGAAATAGGCTGTCATTTAGTGCAGGGCTATTATGTTGCACGACCCACCTGCGAGTGTACCCAGCTACGCTTGCAATACGTTCATGTGAATGCTCTTTCGTTACTTGAGAAACGAACCCCAGGTGATCAAAACATTATTCGTAAACGGCTTGAAACGTTGGAGCCCGTATCGATGAGTGATTCGATGGAAGTGGTGGTTGAAAAGTTTAAAACAGATCAGGACCTCACATTGATTCCTGTTATTGACAAACAAGGCTTACCCGTAGGAATCGTACATGAACATCGTCTAAAAGCAATTATATATTCGCAATTTGGACGTTCTTTGATACAAAATAACTCTTCCACCTTTTCAGTGCTGGAAACCTATGTAGAACCTATCCCGGTTGTGGAGGTTACTATGTCTCTTGAAACGATTGTAGAACTCTATTCCCTCTCGGAGAGTGCACCTGGTGTTTTGGTGATTGAGTCATCCAAATACATCGGTTATTTGAGTGCACGGGTCATGATTGAAGCGGTTCATGAATGTAATTTGATACGCGCACGCGATCAAAATCCTCTTAGCCGTCTTCCTGGTAACTTTATGATCAATGAACACATTTCTCATGCTTTTGATTCGGGAAAAAACAGTGTTTTTTGTTATTTTGATTTTGACCATTTTAAACCCTACAACGATCATTATGGATTCCGAAATGGAGACCGTGTTATCGTCTTGTTCGCAGAACTGATGCACAAAGTTTTGCTGAATGACTATTTTATTGGACACATCGGAGGGGATGACTTCTTTGCAGGCAGTGTGATCAAAAATGAGATGATGTTTGAGGATTTTTGTGCGTCAGTACGAAAACTGATTTACCAATTTGGTGAAGATGTTCATGAGTTTTATAGCGCAGAAGACCGAGAACGCGGCTGCATTGTTGCAGAAGATCGTGAGGGTATCACAAGAGAATTTAAACTGTTAAGTGTCAGTGCTGTCATCGTTTATAAAGGGCCAGATTCTTCTATAAATTCAGCAGAACAGCTCCAAAAGATATTTGCCATCGAAAAGAAAAATGCCAAATACTCACCCGAACATTTATGTTTAATTATTGATTAGAGGATAGACAGATGGGATTGATGACAAAATTTAAGCCTGAAGTGCTTGAAAATACAAGAGTAGAAGATAAAGTTAACTATTTGGTCAGACTAACACAAATACTTGCAATCAGTGCTATTATCGCAGGTATCATCGGAATGTTGATTTCAAATTTTTCGATTCGCTCACTCAATGGAAATGCCCTTGAGCCATTAGGACATTTGAGGTTAATTAAAGAATCTTATGAACAAAAAGTACTTGTTGCGGCACAAGACATTGCTCATGGAAGCGTAACAGACTATTCATTAGTTGCAAAAGATTTAGCTCTTGAAAAAGAAAAAATTATCCGTGAATGGGATACTTATAGTCATGGAAACTTGACGAAAAAAGAAAAAGAGTTATTGCCTGACGCCCAAAAGTATATGAAGCTCTCAATTAAGAGTTTAGACACCCTTATCCAATTGACAAAAGAAAAAAAGTTAATGGATGTCTTATCATGGACAACGGATGATGCTCAGTATACGATTATAGAATTAACCCCAATGTTAAATAAGTTGATGCAAGTCCAAATTATCAATGCGCAAAATATTTATGCGACAACGCAGATACAATTTTTTGCAATTCTGGCTCTAATTATCCTCATTAGTATCGCGGGTTCAATGTACGTAGCAAAAATGGTAAAAAGAGTTGTTTACGACTTGACAACGCCTTTTGGCGAATTGTTGTCACAATCAGAAACATTAGCAAATCAGCAATTCGATAAACCGTTTATTTGGAAACGTACAGATGAAATTGGACAGGTCGGAAAAAGTTTTGAATTATCACGTCAGGCACTTCAAAATTCATTTGAGCAAATTAATGCTAACAATAAAGAGTTAGAGCAAATCAACACGCTGGTCCGAAGCAGTATTAATTATGCCAGTCTGATTCAACGCTCTTTTTTGCCGGAAGAAAACATACTCAATAAATTTGCAAAGGACTCATTCGTTATCTGGAAACCAAAGGATGTTATCGGTGGAGACTGTTACTGGGTTGATAAAACAGAGCAAGGGTTTTTTGTTGCCATTATCGATTGTACCGGGCATGGTGTCCCGGGAGCATTAATGACTTTTGTGGTTATCTCAATTTTGGACCGTCTATTGTCACAACAAAGGCATCTTGATGATCCAGCAGAGTTGTTAAGTCAAATGAACCGCCTTGTGAAAGAAACATTGGGGCAATATGATGATTCAAGTGAATCAAATGATGGCATGGACGGAGCTTTTTGTTATGTTGATCTTAAAAACAAACGATTGACATTTGCCGGTGCAAATACACCTCTCTTATTTGTTGAAGATGGATACCTTCATCATATAAAACCCGACAAACACAGTATCGGATATGTTCATAGTGATATCGATTTGACATTTACCAACCAAACATTAGAACTAAAAGAGGGAATGCGTTTTTATCTGACTACCGATGGAATCATTGACCAAATCGGTGGGAGCAAAAGAATTGCATACGGTAAAAAACGGCTTATGGAAGTTATTTATGACAATCATACAAAGCCGATGAACGAACAGCAGACCATTATTCTGGAGCAGTATTACAATTACAAAGGAGATGAATCGCAACGTGACGATAATACAATGATTGCATTTCAAATTTAAACTAAAAAAAAGGAAAGATACATGACATTGAATGATTTTCGTACATTGAAAGAGATGATTGAATCTAAAAATGTTATTTTTTGCTACAACGGTTACTTGTCGCAAGAGATTATTGTAGCCGTAAGCTCTATGATAAAAGAAAAATTGAGTGCTGATGAAACAAAGATGGGAATCAGTCAGAAAGTTTTGTACATGTTTGTCGAACAAGCACAAAATATTACGCGCTATTCACCAGATCAAATACAACATTCTGAAGAAACCAGCATGAGCTACGGATCGGTTGCCATTGGAACCGAAGGTGATAAGTTTTACATCATGTGCTCAAATCGGATCGAAAAAACGAAAGTTTCAGCACTTAAGGAAAAGCTTGAAGCTATTTCGGGTATGAATCCAGAAGAACTTAAAGCCCTGTACAAAGAAAAAATGCGCTCAGAACCTGACGAGGGAAGCAAAGGCGCTAGTATCGGTTTTATTGAAATGGCACGAAAATCAAGCGAACCGATCGAATTTGATTTTATAGAAAATGATGAGACCTTTGATTGTTTTACTCTCAAAGTCGTAATTTAACAAAAGACAAAGGAAAACCGATGACAACTATTCAAGCAACCGTAACAACGCCAAAAATCGTTTTGGATACTCAAAATAATGTGTACAGTTTTGAGGGAGAATCGTATCCTGAAGATGTTAATGCATTTTTTGATCCGATTATGAAGCCGCTTAAAACACATTTAAAAAATCAACAAGATAGCAATATACAATTTGATTTCTTTTTGACGTATTTTAACAGTGCGAGCACCAAAGTCTTTTTTAACCTTTTTTCAACACTTGATGAAGTTTCAGAATTTAACAGGGTAACGGTAAACTGGAAGCACCATGAAGAAGACGATACGGCAGAAGAATTCGGTCAAGATTTCAAAGATGAAATTAATAATGTGCAATTTAACTTTGTTACCATTTAACATATTGTGAAATTTTCACCTCAAAGAATTTAATGGATACCTAGTTTGGTATAATACTCCATTATTACTTGACGCGGAGAGAACAGTGGAACAAAAAGAGCCTATGACAAAATATGGATTTCAGCGGTTGAGTGATGAACTTAATACCCTTAAAAACGTCGATTTACCTGCTGTCAATGTAGAAATTGACCGCGCAAAAGAGTATGGAGATTTAAAAGAAAATTCTGAATACCATGCAGCAAGAGAGAAACAAGCGTTTATTGGTACGCGTATCGCTGAGCTTGGCAGTGTTATTTCCCGTGCGCAAATTGTGGACCCTAGTGAGCTAGAACATGCTCGCATCAGTTTTGGTTCGACGGTTGTTTTGTGCGATGTGAGCAGCGATAAGGAAATTACCTATACCATCGTAGGTGGTTGCGAAAGCAATCCTGATCGCGGGTTAATATCGTTTAATTCTCCTTTGGCAAAACAGCTTTTGGGAAGAGAAGAAGGCGATGAAGTGAATGCCAAACTTCCTAGCGGTGCAAAAACATTCGAAATTCTTGAGGTTAAATATCAGGAGATCGTTTTTGAAACCCATTAATGTTGGTATTATCGGAGTCAGCGGTTATACGGGTTTAGAACTCGTCAAAATGCTCCTTTTACACCCGATTTTCGAGCTTACGTATTGCGCTAACACTGAAGGTGCCGCTACCCTTAGTGAAATTCACCCCGCATTGATGGGTGTATGCGATATGGAAGTCGAAAAAGTCAACTTGGATCGTGCTGCATGCTCGTGCGAACTCGTATTTTTGGCACTTCCCCATAAAACGGCGATGAACACGGCAAAGGGATTATTGGAACGCGGTATCAGGGTCGTAGATCTTTCCGCAGATTACCGCCTTAATCAAGAAAATTACGAAGTCTTTTATTGCGAGCACGAAGATCTGGACAATCTCTCTCATGCGGTGTATTCGATTCCGGAACTCCATGCAAAGGCGGCCCAAGGTGCCAAGCTGATTGCCAATCCAGGATGTCATGTAACGGCAACACTGTTGGCATTAGCTCCTTTTTTAGAACATATCGATCATACGCATCCAATTTTTGTTGATTCAAAAACAGGTGTTTCGGGTGCGGGTAAATCACCTACGTCAGGTGTACACTATGTGAGTGTCAATGACAATATCAACTGTTACAACATCATCAAACACCGACATGCGACGGAAATCGAACAGCATGCAAGTGCCTTATGCGATGCTGATGTGCGGATCACGTTTGTCCCCTCCCTCGTTCCAATGACACGAGGTATGTTGGCATGTGTCTATGCGACCCTTAAAGAGGATTGTGATCCCTTGGACCTCATGGAAAGCTTTTATGCGAATAAGCCATTTGTTCGTGTACGCAACGCTCCTCCCCATACTAAAATGACTTCAGGGACCAATTTTGCCGATGTGTACGCACAACGTAATGGCAATGCCTTGGTCGCGATGAGCGCTATTGATAATCTTATGCGCGGAGCGAGTTCTCAAGCAGTTGTTAATGCTAATATTATGATGGGATTAGATGAAACCCTAGGCATTCCTAAAATAGCCTATGTTCCCTAAGCTGCTTCATGAGGGGGCAATTCTCGTCGCCGACTCCCATTGTGCTTCTTGGCGTACCGCGTTTATTGATTTTCTGGATGCATTAGAGCGCGGTGAAATTCACACGACGCAATTGGTATTGATGGGGGACAATTTCGATCTTTTATTTGGACCTGTTGAGCAAACATTGCATGATAATAATACGTCAGTTGAACTATTGAATCGACTAGCGCGTAAAATGGAGATTATTTATTTGGAGGGGAATCATGATTTTCGTCTTGCCTCTCTATTCCCTGATATCTACGTGGTAGATCGTTCTCATCAGCCATTAATCCTTTCATTCAAAGATGAACGTCTTGCCTTATTGCATGGAGATTTGAATGTACCGTTTGGATACGCACTCTATACAAGTTTGATCCGTAATCGGCCGATACTTTTTTGCTTGAATGTGATTAATGAGATGTTTAACGGGATTATTATCAACACTCTCTCTAAACAGATGCAGCGTAAAAATCATTGCAAAAAGATTGAAAATTTTGAAGCAATTGCCAATCGCCATATCGGAACAGCATGGACACATAAATGTGACGTTATTATTGAGGGACATTACCATCAAAATTGTACTTTTGAATTGGATGCAGTGAAATACTACAATTTAGGGGCTTTTGCTTGTAATGAAAGATATTATGTTGTAAAATCTTCACAAGATCGAACTATTTTAGATGAGGCCATTTTTCACAAGGAGCCCCGATGAAGGGACATACAGATATCTTAAAAGTCGGTAGCAATGAGATGGAATTGGTTGATTTCCGTATCTTTAAGCGCGAAGACGGTGAGATATATGAGGGTATTTATGGTATCAATGTCGCAAAAGTACGCGAAATTATCCGGTTACCAATGCTTACTGAGTTACCGGGGACCCCACATTTTATTGAAGGTATTTTTGATTTGAGGGGTGTTGTAATCCCGATCATCAATCTCGCAAAATGGATGGGGATTGATGCCCCCGAAGAGATGACCAAAAATGCACGTGTCATTATTACGGAATTTAACAACATGCTCATCGGATTTGTAGTTCATGAAGCAAAATTAATTCGTCGTATTAACTGGAAAGACATTGAGCCTGCATCCTTTGTCGACGGTAGTTTAGGCGGCTCTAAAGTTACTGGAATGACGCGAATTGAAGACGATAGCGTCTTGCTGATTTTGGATTTGGAAAGTGTTGTACAGGAGCTTGGGTTGTATCAGCCGTCCAATACAAAATTGCTTGAACACCAAAGTAAATTTACCGGATTGGTGCTCCTGCTCGATGACAGTGCTACCGCACGACGTATTATCAAAGAAGCATTGATACAAATGGGTTTTACGGTTATAGAAGCCAGTGATGGAGAAGCCGGATTTGCAATGCTTGAAGAGCTGTACGAAGCACATGGTTCTGAATTATCATCAAAATTACGTCTTATCGCCACTGATATTGAAATGCCGCGTATGGATGGATTCCATTTTGCCGCAAAAGTAAAAGAAGATGATCGCTTCAAAATGATTCCGATTGTCTTTAACTCTTCGATCAGCGACAGTTTTAGTCAAAGTCGCGGGAAAGAGGCTGGAGCAGAGGCATATCTTGTCAAATTTGATGGAAGTATATTTTTCGATGAAATTGCACGTGTAGTGCAAGCTCATATGCAATAGGGGTAAAAAATGGATGAATTTGAAGAAATATTACAAGATTTTTTAGTTGAATCATTTGAATTAATTGAACAGCTAGACCAAGATTTGGTGGAGCTTGAGACGCGTCCGGATGATTTGGATTTGCTCAACCGTATATTTCGTGTTGCGCATACTATCAAGGGTGCAAGCTCTTTTTTAAATTTTGATACGTTGACACATTTGACGCACCATATGGAAAATATTCTTAATTTGGCACGCCATGGGGATATTATTATTGATGCGGGAGTAATGGACGTTATTCTTGAATCCATTGATCTAATGAAAGCATTGTTGGCACGCATCCGTGATACGCGTGCAGATGGCGGACTTGATGTCAGTGCGTGTGTTGCCCGATTGGACGCAGCGGTTAATGGCGAGGCTTCGGTTGCTGCCGTTGAGACGCCTGTTGCAACAGCTGCCCCTATGGAAGATGATATTGATTATTCGGGGATGAGTGATGCTGAAGTTGAAGC